>CBDUPN010000003.1:0-57630 GCA_965369125.1 uncultured Aureibaculum sp.
TAAAACCTTGCAAATCATATAGTTTGCAAGGTTTTGTTAAAATTTGATTCACTCTTAGTGACCTCGACAGGATTCAAACCTGTAACCTTCTGAGCCGTAATCAGATGCGCTATTCAGTTGCGCCACGAGGCCAAATTTAATGGGGTGCAAATATATTTCTTTTTTAGGGAAATGAAAAAATAATTCAATACTTATTTATGAGTTCATTTGCTCCTCGAATTCTTTAAGAATTAAGGTTGCCTTTTCAAGGTCTTCTTCATAAATAAATAGCTCAACCTGATTAGGTGAGCCTCCGTAAAAGCCCGAACGTAACCCAGATTGAAAGTTGTTTTTCACTAAGGAAGGGATTTGTTGATCGTCTAGATCTAATTGTAATCTTTGAATTTCGATCAAAGAACCGGTAAAGAATCGAATATGTTTAGAATGATCGTCCATAACTAATGTCTTTAGTTAAAGATACGAAATTTTCAATCGATTAGCTCAAACTATTTTTTGTAATAAAATACCTCCACCCGATCAAGGCCAATTGTAATTTCGACGCCTTGGTCATATCCAATTGTTTTTTCGTTAAACTGGGCAAAAACATCTTATTGAGTTTAGCCAGAATCTTAAAAAATAATTTTTTCATGAGGCTAAAATAACAAATAAAAAACTCTTGAATATTTCAAGAGTTTTTAAAGATGGTTATTTGATGAGCTATTATTTTTCTTTTTTGACCTCTTTCTTAATTTCGATCGTTTTTATTTTATCCTTATCCATTTTTTTGAATTCTTCTTTAGTCATCTCCTTACCATTTACAATGTATGTTGTGACTGTATTTGCATCATCTTCGTCATCATCTGAAATAAAAATGAAATCGCCTTTTCCTTCTCCTTTACTACCTTTAATTTTAATGATCTCTTTTTTTATTTTTTTACCATCACCATCTTCATCTATAATGATCTCATGAATATCTTCATTATCCTCACCTTCTTCCATTTTAACCATTATTTTTTTCTTGATGATCTTGGTTGTATCACCTTTCTCATCAACCCAAATATTTACATCTTCATCTTCAAAATCATCTCCGTCTTTTTGTATAAACACCATTTTTTTACCATCTCCTTTCACACGGTGCTTCATGATTTTATGATCTTTATCTGTAAAATGTAATTCTGACATATGTGTTCCTTCTGCGGAGCCAATACTTAGATTGTTATTTTCTTTATCATAAGATATCTTTACGGGATTTATACCCTTACTATCATTGGCAGCATAAGATGCAGAGGCTTTTCCATTGTTGGCCTTGGCTTCTATTTTAATAGCGGTGATCATATTCTTATCCATCTTAACACCATTAAATTTAACATCGAGTCCTTTTTCTGCAAAAGATTTCGAGACTTCAGCGAGATCGTCTTTAGTACTTTCTTTAGTGATCATTCTTGCGTAAACTTCGGTTGTGATTTTTACAATTTCTTTTTTAACCTCTTTTTTTTGCGCAATTGTTTTTGTATTAAATGTAAATACAAATGCCATCATCAGTGGTAAGATGAGTGCAATTTTCCATTGCGATTTACTGTTTGATTTTTTTGATTGTAACATAATGATTCGTTTTTTTAAAAGTGAATTATAAAAGTTATTGGCTAATGCCATTTGATAATTAGGGATACTTGTTTTTAATAATAATTGTTGGTAAGATCGATGCGATTTTGAGACTTTTAAAGCGCATTCATCGGCTATGAATTCTAAATTTTGTTCAATATCTTTTTTATACAGCCAGGCTATCGGATTAAACCATTGAAAGGCAACTAATAAGTTAGCCATGATGTTATCTATAGAGTGATGCTGCATGGCATGGATCTTTTCGTGGGCTAAAATCTGTTCGAGTTCAGTCTTACTAAAGCGATCAGGATTATACACGATAAAATTAAAAAATGAAAAAGGAGAGATATCATTTTCTATTTCAACAAAATAGTAGCCGTCTGATTTAACATATTTATTTTTATAGATCAATGAGCCAATTGATAATAGCTGTATACAAAGTCTCAGTAGGAAATACCCCGCTCCAATGAAATATGAAAAAAGCAAAACATTCATCCAGTTAAAAGTTGAATATGAATCAACAGTATTTTTCATTAATAAACTTTCCATAACCTGGAAGTCAGGCTGAATAAACTCGGTTGTTACATAAATTGGTACAATAATGAATGGAAGTATTACAGCCGCTATAATACCAGCTAAAAGAAAATATCTTATTGATTTAAAGTAAGTCTCCTTATGTAAGAAGCTTTTATAAACAATATAGAATAGTGATATTAAAACTGCCGATTTCCAGATGAAGGTTAGGGTGGCTTCCATTTTACTTGTTTTTTAATTCGATTAGATCAATAATTTCTTTAAGCTCCTCCACGCTAATTTTCTCTTCCTTGGCAAAGAACGAAACAGCATTTTTATAGGAGTCTTGAAAATAGTTATGGATGGTTTTTTTTACATGATTCTTGCGGTATTCTTCCATCGAAATTATAGGATAATATTCATGGGTCTTACCATAAGCTGTATAACCTATATAACCTTTTTCCTCCAATTTTCTAATAATTGTTGAAATGGTATTGTAATGAGGTTTAGGGCTTGGTAATTTAGCAACCACATCCTTTACAAAACCTTTTTTTAATTGCCATAAAACTTGCAATACTTCCTCTTCTTTATTAGTTAATTTTTCCATGTTTATTCGATTTCAAAAACAAACATAAACTATTTATTTAGTTGTATAACTATAAAAATAGTTATTTAACTAATTTTTAAGATTCTCTAGGTTTATTTTAAACCTATAAAAAAAAGTATATTTGAAAAAAAATCAACATGAGTATTTTTTATCTTATCGCCGGATTACTATTTCTGGTTGTAGGAGGTGAATTTCTGGTAAGATCTTCGGTAGGACTCTCTTTCAAACTAAATCTCTCTAAATTAGTAATTGGTATGACGGTTGTTTCGTTTGCGACATCTGCACCAGAACTAATAGTGAGCCTTCAAGCTGCACTTGACGGGCACCCCGATCTCGCTCTTAGTAACGTGGTTGGATCTAATATTGCCAATATTGCTTTGGTATTGGGAGTTACAGCAATTATTTCACCGCTGTCTGTCGATAGGGATTTTTATAAGATGAACTGGCCGGTGATGGTGCTGTTATCGCTTGTTTTATTCTTCTTTTTAAAAAATGATAACATATTGAATAGAATAGAAGGGACCATTTTATTTATATCGTTAATCATATTTGTCTATTTTATGATTAAAATCTCAAGAAAGAATAAAATAAACAAAGATGACGGTGATATAGATGAGGCACTTAGAGAAACTTCTAATATTAAGATTTTTATCTGGTTGGTTTTAGGTGGTGTTGCCTTATGGGGAGGTTCCGAGCTTTTGGTTAAAGGAGCAGTCGATATAGCTTCTAAACTTGGTGTTAGTGAAAGGGTAATTGGAGTTAGTATGGTGGCATTAGGCACTAGTGTACCTGAATTATCAGCTTCCATAATAGCAGCGCTTCGCAAAGAAAAAGCCATTTCTCTGGGTAATTTAATCGGTTCCAATATTTTCAACATTGCCTCTGTTTTAGGACTCACCGCTATAGTAATGCCCATAAATGTGATAGACAAAGGGCTGTTATCAAATGATATTATTTGGATGATCGCTATTTCTACCTTGTTATTACCTTTAGTTTTTATTCCGAAAAAGCTCAAAATTTCCCGTTTTAAAGGCTTGATACTTTTTTTAGCTTATTTGACATTTATTTATCTTTCGTTTAAAACATCTCAAATTTAGGGGGTGCTATATTGACAATATTGTAAAAATTGATTTTTACCCTATATTTTTTTAGGGTAATATTGGCTATAATGTTTTTTTTGTTAATTTTACGGCTCAAAAATTAAATTCTATAAAAATGGCAGTAATACGATTTGATGCATTAAAAGAAACATTGAACAGAAAACCAGTAAAGGTTAAGGAAAGTAAGCAACGTTCAGAATTATTTGGACGTAATGTATTTAATGAAAATACAATGCGCCAATATTTAACAAAAGATGCCTTTAAGGGTGTAATGAGTGCGATCGATCATGGCACAAAGATCGACCGTAAAATTGCAGATCAGGTTTCGGCATCAATGAAAGACTGGGCATTAAGCAAAGGCGCTACGCATTACACGCACTGGTTCCAACCATTAACCGGAGGTACAGCAGAAAAACACGATGCTTTTTTTGAACCAATAGGCGGTGGGATGGCCATTGAGAAATTTGGAGGTGATCAATTGGTACAACAAGAGCCAGATGCATCCAGTTTCCCTAGTGGAGGTATAAGAAATACTTTTGAGGCAAGGGGATATACTGCCTGGGATCCTACTTCTCCGGCATTTATATATGGTAGTACTCTTTGTATACCTACTGTCTTTGTATCCTATACAGGAGAAGCCTTAGATTATAAGACACCATTATTAAGAGCACTTCAAGCAGTAGATGGCGCTGCCACTGCAGTATGCAAATATTTTGATAAAAATGTAAAAAAAGTATCGTCATCATTAGGTTGGGAGCAAGAGTACTTTTTAATTGACAAAGCACTCGCGGCTAGCCGTCCGGATATTACTTTAACAGGTAGGACCTTATTAGGTCATTCTCCTGCAAAAGGCCAACAGTTAGACGATCATTATTTTGGATCTATTCCTAACAGGGCCTTAAATTTTATGCGCGATTTGGAACAAGAAAGCATGTTATTGGGGATACCCGTAAAAACGCGCCACAATGAAGTGGCTCCAAACCAATTTGAATTAGCACCTATATATGAAGAATCGAATTTAGCAGTGGACCATAATTCATTATTGATGGATGTGATGGGTAAAGTAGCTTCTAAACATCAATTTAAAGTATTGCTGCACGAGAAGCCTTTCGCGGGAATTAATGGTTCAGGGAAGCATAATAACTGGTCATTATCAACCGACACAGGTGTAAATTTATTGGCACCTGGTAAAACACCCATGAGTAATCTTCAATTTCTGACATTCTTTGTAAATACCATTAAGGCTGTTTATGAGAATGAAGAATTACTAAGAGCTGCCATTGCCTCTGCAAGTAATGATCATAGATTAGGAGCGAATGAAGCGCCTCCGGCGATCATTTCGGTATTTATTGGTGCACAATTAACTAAAGTATTGAAAGATCTGGAAGGGGTAACCAAAGGAAAATTATCACCAGAAGAAAAAACAGACCTAAAATTAAATGTAGTCGGTAAAATTCCTGATGTTTTATTAGATAACACCGACAGGAACAGAACTTCACCATTTGCATTTACAGGTAATAAATTTGAATTCAGAGCGGTAGGCTCAACTGCCAACTGCGCGAATCCTATGACCGTATTAAATACCATAGTTGCAAAACAATTAAAAGATTTTAAAGTCGAGGTTGATACCCTTATAAAAGGTAAAGGTCTTAAGAAAGATGAAGCCGTTTTTAATGTGTTAAGAGAGTATATTAAATCCTCTAAGAATGTATTATTCGAAGGGAATGGCTATAGTGAGGAATGGGCAAAAGAAGCTAAAAAAAGGGGGCTTAGCAACAACAAGACAACGCCTGTTGCTTTAAAAGCAAAGATATCTAAAAAGGCCATTGATCTTTTTGCCGAAATGAATGTTATGAGTAAAGTTGAATTAGAAGCTCGTCATGAAATTGAATTGGAAGAATATACCATGCGAATCCAGATCGAAGGAAGGGTATTAGGGGATATTGCCCGAAACCATGTTATTCCAACGGCTGTTCAATATCAAAATACACTTATTAAGAATGTAAAAGGACTGAAAGAGATATTTGGTGCAGACTTTAAGAAAATTGCAGCGGAACAGATCGATCTTGTAGAGAGAATTTCTGGACATATCGCGGCAATAAGTTCAAAAGTTGAACTAATGATCAATGAACGCAAAAAGGCAAATTTACTCCATGGGCAAAAAGCTGCAGATGCTTATTGCAACAAAGTAAAACCTTATTTTGATGAAATAAGATATCATTGTGATAAGTTAGAATTAATGATAGACGATGAACTTTGGCCATTAACGAAATACAGAGAATTGTTGTTTACACGCTAACTAAATAAATTGATTTGAATCCCGCTTTAGGCGGGATTTTTTTTATATTTAAAAAAATATTACCAGATGAAAAAACTATCCTTTTTATTTTTGTTGTGTACAAGTTTTGCTTTTTATGCTCAGGGCCAAAAAGTAGATAAATTAATTGATGATATAGAATCTAAAGTAATAGAATGGAGAAGAGATTTTCATCAAAACCCCGAATTGTCAAACAGGGAATTTAAAACTGCAGAAAAAATTGCCAAACATTTAGAAAGTTTAGGCCTAGAAGTACAAACAGGCGTTGCTCATACCGGAGTGGTCGGAATCTTGAAGGGGAGAAAACCTGGCCCAGTAGTGGCACTAAGAGCCGATATAGATGCCTTGCCGGTAACCGAAAGAACACAAGTTCCATTTGCATCAAAAGTAACCAGTACACATAATGGTGTCGAAACTGGGGTAATGCATGCATGTGGACATGATGCTCATATTGCTATACTAATGGCGACGGCTGAAGTGCTCTCAAAAATTAAGAATGAAATTAAGGGCACTGTTAAATTTATTTTTCAACCTGCCGAAGAAGGTGTTCCAATTGGAGAAGAAGGAGGAGCAAAACTTATGGTCGAAGAAGGTGTTTTAGAAGATCCAAAGGTAGATGTGATCTTCGGATTGCATATTTGGTCAACTACCAATGTGGGTACTTTAGAATATAAGCCAGAAGGCATAATGGCTGCTTCACAGCGTTTTGTAATAAAGGTAAAGGGCGAACAGGCACATGGATCGAAACCATGGGGCGGAATAGATCCTATTGTAATTTCTGCGCAAATCATAAATGGTTTACAAACTATTATTAGCCGGGATACCGAACTTACGAAAGAGCCGGCTGTAATTACCGTTGGAATGATAAGAGGAGGCTTGCGCTATAATATTATTCCGGAAGAAGTGGAAATGATAGGCACCATAAGAACCCTAGATTATGATATGCAAAAAAAATTAAATGATGAAATGAAGAACCGGGTGCCGGCGATTGCTGAGGCATTTGGAGGAGAAGCTACCATAGAAATATCTACAACAGCACCTTTAACTTATAATGATGTTGAGCTTACTGCCAAATCAGTTCAGGTATTACAAAAGGTGGTAGGAAAAGAAAATGTTAATCTTATTAAGGCAGTTACAGGTGCTGAAGATTTTTCATATTTTCAGATGAAAGTACCCGGATTTTATTTTTTCCTGGGGGCTAAGCCACTTAATATAAAAAAAGAAGATGCAGCCGGCCATCATACGCCTGATTTCTATATAGATGAAAGCGGAATGAAATTGGGAGTTAAATCTTTCGTTAATCTAACTTTAGATTATTTAAATAATAATTAACAAGGTCTCAATTTTTAAAGTAACTATAGTTACTTATTGTAGAAGTAATTAATATGACCTTTGCAGGCATTAAAATAATAGAGATATGGGATTTTTTGATTTTTTTGGATTTGACACGAATGACGGTGCTGCACTTATTGATGAATTTATTCGGAAGAATGCTGTAATAATTGATGTACGTACTGAAGAAGAATTCGAAAATGGCCATGCGGCTGGTTCTATTAATATTCCGTTACATGAATTGGTCGATGAAATTAACAGGATCAAAAAATACAATAAACCTGTGATTGCTTGTTGTAGAACAGGTGCGAGAAGTGGAACAGCTTCAAACATGTTAAAAAACAGTGGAATAGAATCCATTAATGGTGGGGCATGGCAAACTGTAGACAAGCATTTACATGCTAAAAGTTGATATTCGGATATTGTTTGTTAAGTGAACTTATTTGATCTTTAATATTTTTTAAAAAGGCCATGTGCTGTTCACTTTCTGGATTGAATGGTCTATGTGCTAAACTTTTTTGTAAGTTCTCTACCTTATTACTCAATTCAATGGTCTTTTCAGACATCCACGAATTTCTAAATTTATCCCAAATATAATTGATGGCCATAGCATTAGGATGCAGCATATCTTCATCATAAAACCGGTAATCGCGTAGGTCATCTAGCATGATTTCATAAGCAGGAAAATAATGGATGTTTTTTTTAATGTTTGTCACTGCATGAATAGCCGAAAGAAGATGTGCCTTGCTCAAGCTATTTTCAATAAAACCATCTTTCAAATGTCTCACTGGCGATAAAGTTAAGATCACAGAAATGTTTTTATTGATACTTTTTATCAGGGTTATCATTGCATCTAAACTTTCTGAAATGTCATCGATTGATAGTAACTCCTTAGAAAACTTTTTTTGAGGAATTTTATGGCAATTGGCAACGATCTGATCGTTTTCAATAAAACGATAAACCCAAGCTGTACCTAATGTAACTATCAAATGAGTAGCACTGTGCATCCTTAAATTAAAATCCACAATACCTTGATTGATATTAGACAGAATCTTCTCGTGATCCGTGGATGAAAACTTAGAGTGATGGTTAAAACTTAACCACAATTCATTAAAAAAATATAGATCTTCTTTGGTATATTGAATTTGATTTATGCCTTGGGTAATTGCTTTTTCAATGGCAACTGGATGGAATAATATGCCATAAGGATTAACAAGGCTATTGAATTTTTGATAGGAAAGTTTATCCCCAATATTTTCTGAAAAACAAGAACCTAATAATATAATATCTGAATTATAATCTATCAGATGATTTTTTTTACTAATTCCGATTTCGGTTCTAAACTGCACTTATTTAAGATAATTTTTGGCTTCGATTAAAGCTGTTTTTATACCTGCGGGATTTTTTCCTCCGGCAGTAGCATAAAAAGGTTGGCCACCACCACCACCATGAATCAATTTACCCAATTCCCGTACGATTTTTCCGGCATGAAGAACTTCATTAACTATATTTTTCGAGATATAAACTGTCAACATTGCCTTATCTTCATTCTTGGTACCCACTATAAAGAACAAGTTTTCTATTTCAGTACCCAGAGCGAAAGCAAGATCTTTAATAGACGATTGATCCAAATCGACTTCGGTAGCTAAAAAATTGATACCGTTGATTACTTCAACTTGTGTTTTTAGGTCATCTTTAAGATCAAGGGCTTTGTCTTTTTGCAATCTTTCGATCTGTTTTTTAAGCGAGGTGTTTTCTTCCAGCAATGCTTTCACAGATTCTACGGGATTTGATGCGCTTTTAAATAGATCTTTTATTTCAAAGAAAGCCCTGTTATTTTCTCGATAAAATTCCTTGACCGCATCAGAAGTTATAGCCTCAATTCTCCTAATTCCGGATGCTATAGCGCTTTCAGAAATGATCTTAAAATGCCAAATATCGCTGGTATTTTGTACGTGTGTACCACCACAAAGCTCGATAGATTTACCGAAACGAATTGTACGAACAATATCACCATATTTTTCTCCGAATAACGCCATGGCTCCTTCTTCAATAGCCGATTTCATGGTTGTTGTTCTATTTTCTTGAAGCTGTAGATTATTGCTTATTCGCGCATTGACAAAATCTTCTACTTCTCTAAGTTCTTTAACCGATAATTTAGAAAAATGTGAAAAATCAAAACGCAGATATTTTGAATGTACGGCTGAGCCTTTTTGCTCAACATGCTTTCCTAATATTTCTCGTAGTGCCTGGTGTAATAAATGAGTTGCCGTATGATTGCATGCTGTTCTGAAACGTTGCTTCGCATCTACAACCGCTTTAAAGGTATTGGAAGGGTCTTTTGGCAGGTCTTTTGCAAAATGAATGATTAAATTGTTTTCTTTTTTAGTATCTACAATATAGATCACATTGCCATTAGGAGCTTCGAGATAGCCTTTATCTCCCACCTGGCCGCCACCTTCCGGGTAAAATGGTGTAATGTTAAAAACCAATTGATACATATCGCCTTCTTTTTTAGAAGAAACCTTCCTGTACCGCGTTATTTTAACATCTGTCTCGAGCAGATCATACCCAATAAATTCTTCTTCATTATCTTCTTGTAAGATAGTCCAGTCTTCTGTATTTACCAGTGCAGCAGAACGAGATCGATTTTTTTGTTCTTCCATTGCCTTCTCGAAGGCAGCTTCATCTAAATCGAGTTGTTTTTCCCTTAGGATAAGTGCTGTGAGATCTACCGGAAAACCAAAAGTATCATAAAGTTCAAATACCTTTTCTCCAGAAACGGTTTTACCTTTCGTATTACCGATAATATCATCCAATAAAATTAATCCCTGCTCTAATGTTCTTAAAAATGAATGTTCTTCTTCTTTAATTACGTTGTGTATTAATTGTTGTTGAGATTTTAATTCTTTAAAAGTTGAACTCATTTGTTTACTAAGGACATTGACCAACTTATAAATAAACGGTTCTTTTTGATTTAAAAAAGTAAAGCCATAACGAATAGCCCTTCTTAAAATACGCCTGATTACATAACCCGCACCGGTGTTTGATGGTAATTGTCCATCCGCTATAGCGAATGCGACTGCCCTGATATGATCTGCAATTACCCTTATGGCAATATCCGATTTTTTAAAAGCTCCATATTCGGTATGTGTAATGGTTTCGATCTCTCTGATCAAAGGTGTAAAAACATCGGTATCGTAATTTGATTGAACATTCTGTAATACCATACATAACCTTTCAAATCCCATTCCGGTATCAATATGTTTTGCAGGAAGATCTTCCAGGCTTCCATCGGCTTTTCTATTATATTGGATAAATACTAAATTCCAAATTTCAACAACTTGAGGATGGTCTTTATTTACTAATTTTTTACCGGGAATTTTCGATTTTTCTTCTCTGGATCTAATATCAACATGAATCTCAGAACAAGGCCCACAAGGTCCTTGTGCACCCATTTCCCAAAAATTATCTTTTTTACTACCTTTTAATATGCGATCTGAATCGATATGTTCCTTCCAGAAATCATAGGCTTCCTGGTCGAAAGATAAATTTTCATCTTCTGCACCTTCGAAAACAGTTACATAAAGATCTTCTTTGTTAATTTTATAGACGTCAACTAATAGTTCCCAGGCCCAAGCAATAGCCTCCTTTTTAAAATAGTCACCAAAACTCCAGTTCCCTAACATTTCGAACATGGTATGATGATAGGTATCAATACCTACTTCCTCAAGGTCATTGTGTTTTCCTGAAACTCGTAAACATTTTTGTGTATCTGCAATTCGACTAATTTCAATTTTTTTCTGTCCTAAAAAATATTCTTTAAAAGGAACCATCCCGGCATTATTGAACATCAAAGTAGGGTCATCTTTAATAACTAATGGGGCTGATGGTACTATTTTATGTTTTTTATTTTCAAAAAAATCCAAAAATTGTTGTCTGATTTCCTGCGACGTCATAAAATGTTAATTATTAGCTAAAAGAATTACGAACTTTTATAGTTGTAAAACATTTTGTAGATTTGTTTGTTACGATAATGAATAAATCATAGTTTAACGCATATAAAGCTACAAAAATAGTATAATTTATATTATGGCGAAGGTAAAATATTATTACGATTCTGACACTTTATCCTATAGAAAAATTGAACTTCGTAAGCGTGATAAATTCAAGAGAATACTTTGGTTTTTATTAAGTTCTGCCGTGATGGGATTGATATTAGTTTTTATATCATATCAATTTATTGAGTCTCCAAAAGAAAAGGCACAAAAAAGAGAATTGGAAAATTTAAAATTGCATTATGGCTTGATCAATAAAAAAATGGCTCAAGTAGAAAAAGTGTTGGATGGCATTCAACACAGAGATAATGAGATTTACCGCTTGTATTTTGAAACAAACCCGATACCTAATGAACAGAGAAAAGCTGGCTTTGGTGGGGTAAACAGATATAAATCTTTAGAAGGATTTCAAAATTCTGAAATGATCATCGACGTTAGCAAAAACATGGATATTCTTTCCAAGCAATTGTATATCCAGTCGAAATCATTAGACGAGATTATTAGCTTAGCTGAAGATAAAGAGAAATTATTAGCTGCAATTCCGGCGATACAACCTATTAAAAAAGAAGATCTAACAAGAATGGCCTCGGGTTATGGTTGGCGTTCAGACCCTTTTACAAAGGCTCAAAAGAGCCATAATGGTATGGATTTTACCGCACCTACGGGTACGCCTATTTACGCCACAGGAAATGGTAAAGTAATACGGGCAGATAATACCGCTTCAGGATTTGGAGAGCATATAGAAATAGACCATGGTTACGGTTATAAAACCATTTATGCTCATTTAAGTAAATACAATGTTAAGAGAGGCCAACAGGTAAATCGCGGTGATCTTATTGGTTTTGTGGGTAATACCGGACGTTCAGTAGGCCCCCATTTACATTATGAAGTACATAAAAACGGCAGACCCATAAATCCGATTAATTTCTATTATGGTAACCTTACACCAGAGGAGTTCAAAGAAATGTTAAAAATAGCTTCACAAGAAGGCCAATCTTTTGATTAATGCATATTAACCTACCAGATAAACGATATTACAAAATTGGAGAAGTAGCCAAGGCATTTAACGTAAATGCTTCGCTCATTCGTTTTTGGGACAAAGAGTTTGATGTTATCAAACCAAAAAAGAATAATAAAGGTAACAGGCTGTTTACTCAGGAAGATATTCAGAATTTACAGCTTATCTATCACTTGGTAAAGGAAAAGGGTTTTACACTTGAAGGTGCCAGAAATAAACTAAAAACCAACCCGGAAAAAATTAAAGACAATCATTCGATCATTACACGATTAGAAGCAATTAAAGAGGAACTCATCGAAATTAAAAATCAGTTATAATTAACTAAAATAAACAATATGAAGAAGTGGCTTATCGTACTCGTAGTTCTTGGTATCATCATTTTTGGATTTTACAATTGGGCCGTAGGATTTAATAATACGGCAGTTGAATATGAAGCAGCTGCAAAAACAGCCTGGTCTAATGTCGAAAGTTCATATCAGAGAAGAAATGACCTAATTGGCAATTTGGTTAAAACGGTACAAGGAGCAGCCGATTTTGAGAAAGAAACATTAGAAGGAGTTATCAATGCAAGAGCAAAAGCAACAGCTACAACCATTGATCCTGCTAATATTACTCCAGAACAACTAGCTGGTTTTCAAGAAGCTCAAAGCGGATTAACAGGGGCCTTAAGCAGGCTATTGCTGGTGGTCGAAAGATATCCGGAATTGAAAGCCAATCAGAACTTTTTAGAACTTCAAAGTCAGTTAGAAGGAACAGAAAACAGGATTAATGTCGCACGGGATAGATATAATGAAGCTGTAAATATTTATGACGTTCACACGACTAAGTTTCCTGGTAAATTATTGGCAGGCTGGTTCGGTTTTAAAGAAATGGCCCGTTATCAGGCAGACCCGGGATCGGAGAAAGCACCCGATGTGGAGTTCGATTTTGGTAAAGATGAAGATTAATGTCTAAAGTAGAAGATTTTTTAACAGCAAAGGAGGAAGAGGAGATCATTAAAGCTATTCAGTTAGCCGAAAAGGATACTTCCGGTGAGATTCGTGTACATATAGAAAAAGGTACAGAGAAAGATCCTTTAGAAAGAGCGAAGGAAGTCTTTTATTTTTTAAAAATGGATGAGACAGAAAAGCATAATGGCGTTTTGTTTTATCTTGCCGTCGATGATAAGAAATTTTCAATTCTAGGCGACAGTGGTATAAATAAAGTTGTACCCGAAGATTTTTGGAATAGTATCAAAGAAATTGTTATAGAAAAATTTAAGAAAGGAAAATACTCAGAAGGTTTAAAACTCGGAATAACGAAAACCGGTGATAAATTAAAGCAATATTTTCCTTATCAAAACAATGATAAAAATGAGTTGGAAGACTCTATTTCTTTAAATTAAAAAGTGCGTTCTTTTGAACGTTTTTTTTAATTTTAAGCCTCAATATACAATCAATGTCAATATTTTATAAGCTCTCTGTAAAAGAGATCAAAAAGGAGACTAAAAGAGCAGTTTCTATAGTTTTTGATATACCATCAGATTTAACTCAAGAATTCAATTTCATTCCCGGACAATATATTACCATTAAAAAAATATTTAAGGGAAAAGAAATAAGACGTGCCTATTCTATATGTTCATCGAAGGATAGTGGTATCATTAGAATAGGTGTGAAATCAGTAGATAATGGGCTATTTTCGGTGTATGCTACATCAGAATTAAAAATAGGTGATGTCTTAGAAGTATCTCCTCCAGAAGGAAGGTTCAATCTTGCTCCTGATCCCAATAATAAGAAAAATTACCTGGCATTTGTTGCTGGAAGTGGTATTACTCCGGTATTATCTATGGTCAAATCTGTGTTAGAGATAGAACCCAAGAGCAGATTTGTGCTTGTCTATGGCAGTAAAACTCCTGAAGACACTATGTTCAAAACCGAGCTCGACGATCTTAGCACCCGGTATCCTAAGCAACTTTATGTATCTTATGCCTACAGCCAAATAAATGATAATGAAGCCATATCTGGAAGAATTGATGCTGCGGTTTGCAATTTTATTCTGAAAAATAAATATGGGCATTTTAGTTTTGATGATTATTTTCTATGCGGACCCGAACCAATGATAAAAGCAGTGAAGGCTAGCTTGTTAGAAAGGGGAATTTCTAATGATAAAATACATTTTGAATTATTTTCTGTTGATTTAGATCAAGAAAGTGTGAACGAAACTGAAAGTTTAGATGGGTATTCAGAAATTACCGTAATTCTTGATGATGATGAGGAGACTTTTTCTATGCCCAGGAAAAAATCCATTTTAGAAGCTGCCTTGTTAGAAGGGTTAGACCCTCCATATTCGTGTCAAGGAGGCATTTGCAGTTCCTGTTTGGCAATGATTACAAGTGGAAAGGCTGTGATGGATAAAAATACAATTCTGACAGATGAAGAGGTAAATGATGGATTGATATTAACCTGTCAAGCCCATCCTACGACCGATAAAGTAACCATTGATTATGACGCGGTTTAAATCCGATAAAATAATAAAAAAATGAATGATATTATAAATGCTATTCCTATAGGTATTGGTCTTGCATTTATGATAGGCCCGGTTTTTTTTGTGTTACTTGAAACAAGTGCTACCAAAGGATTTAGAGCAGCTTTAATTTTTGATTTAGGAGTTATTCTTGCAGATGTGGTTTTTGTCTATTTTGCGTATTATGGTAGTCGAACCTTATTAGAGAAAATTAAAGACGATCCCCGTTTATTTATCTTAGGTGGAGGGATCTTGTTTATTTATGGATTATTTACTTTTTATAAAAGAAGAAAATCAATAATCACAGAGCAGGATCTGGTGATAGTTGAAAAACATAATTACATCAATTTATTTTTAAAGGGATTCTTTTTGAATTTTATAAATATCGGAGTTCTAGCATTTTGGTTGGGTATGATAGTGGTTATTAGCCCAAATTTAGAAATGAACGATATGAGAATATTTAAATATTTTTCAACCATTATTATAGCTTACCTATTAACAGATCTAATAAAGATTTTATTGGCCAAACAATTAAAAAGTAAGTTAACTCCTTCGGTTATTAGAAAAATCAAGAGAGGTATGGGTATTGCTTTAATGATCTTCGGTTTGGTACTTGCTTCACAAGGATTATTGCCAAAAGAAACGCTAAGTAAGATAGATAATGCGATTGAAAATAAAATCCATAAGCCTTAAACTCCGGTACTTCCAAATCCACCTTTTCCTCTTTTGGTTTCTTCTAAAATATCTACTTCATCCCATATCGCATGTTCATATTTCGCAATGACTAATTGAGCAATCCTATCCCCATCCTTTATAGTAAAGTTTTCTGTTGACAAATTAATTAGAATAACGCCAATCTCACCTCGATAATCGGCATCTATAGTTCCCGGGGCATTGAGCACGGTAATTCCGTTTTTAGCTGCTAATCCGCTCCTTGGTCTCACCTGAGCTTCATATCCTTTACTTAATGCGATAAAAAGACCGGTTCTAACAATGGCACGGTCCATTGGTTTAAGAATAATAGGTTCATCTAAATTGGCTTTAAGATCCATGCCTGCAGACGCAGAGGTCTCGTAGTTAGGTAATGGATGTTTAGACTTATTGATAATTTTTACTGTCATTTTTTTAAAATAATTTTCAGTTCGTTTTTTTCATTAACTAATATAAAAGCCAGAAATGCGATTATTATTATTGTAGAAGCAACATAGTTTTCTTTAAAATAATAGTAAGAAATAAATGATAGAACTGTCGAAACTATTATATAAAAAAGTACTTTGCTAACACTATAGGGTACTTTGTAATATTTTCTTCCATAAATGTATGAAATGATAGTCATACCCGAATATGCTATCAATGTTGCCCATGCCGAAGCCATAAAGCCAATTATTGGTATAAATACTATATTAAATACAATAGTCAATATAGCACCCAATATCGAAAAATACATACCGAATCTTGTTTTATCGGTGAGCTTATACCAAATCGAAAGATTATTATAGATACCAAGAAATAAGTTCGCTAATAAAATTATTGGTACGATCTGTAATGCTTGATAATATTCGGGTTTACCCAAAAGAATTGAAGCAAATAAATTGATGTACACAACTACAATAAGCATAAATAAAGCGCCTATAATGGTAAACCAGTTTAATATTTTCGCATAGGTTTCTTTCGCGTTAGCTTTCTCGGAATTATTAAAAAAGAAAGGCTCGGCTCCTAAACGAAAGGCCATGATGTATAAAGTCATGAAAACTCCTAATTTATAACAAGCTGCGTATATTCCCATTTGTTCCTTACCAAGCATATCTCCTAATAATAATTTATCCAGGTTTTCATTGGTTACATATGCAAGGCTACCAACCATAATTGGCAATCCGTAAACCAACATTTGAAGTAAAACTTTTTTGTCAAAGTCAATTTTGAACTGTAACATAGATGGCAGCATCATTAAAAAAGTAACGAGACTGGCGATCAAATTGGCAATAAAAATATAAACAACAGTAGGTGTAGTATGATAAGATTGGGCAATGATATTTGGTAAAGAAATATTGTTTTTTAATGCATATGGAACAAACCATAAAAAGAATACATTAAAAAATGCATAGATCAGGATATTGGATATTTTAAAAAAAGTAAACTTAATCGGCCGATTTGTAACCCTTAAATAAGCATATGGAATAACTACAAGTAGATCTAATGCAGTAACAAATGTTAGTATTTTTAAGTGCACCGGATTTTCGAATCCCAGTAACATGGCGAATTCGTTATTAAAAATCAACAGAACTGCTAAAAAGATAATTGTTGAGCCTACTAAAGTGATGAACGATGTTGAAACGATCTTCCCTTTTTCTTTTTCTTTGGAAAAAAATCTAAAAAAAGCGGTCTCTAATCCAAAAGTGAGAAAAGCAATAAAATAAGCAGCAAAAACAAAATACCAGGTGTTGTCTGCATATTTATCGGATGTTAGGGTGTTTGTGTGTAATTTGGTTAATAGAATATTGATTGCCCTAGGTAATACAGCTGCAATTCCATAGATAAAGGTATCCTTAAAAAAGCGTTGTAGAGAGCTCAATGTTAGAAATTAAAATTTAAAGAAAATAAAAATCAACTTTAGCTAATGTAAAAAAGTTAATTGAGTTAATAAAGCGTTAACCCTATTTTAATCTTTAAAAGAAAAAAACCCTTGCAAAGGTTGCAAGGGTTTTATTAAAATATATTTTACAAAATATTATGCATCTATTGGTTCAATAGAAACATATGATTTGTTATCCTTCTTTTTGGCAAATTTAACGACACCATCAACTTTAGCATGTAATGTATGGTCTTTTCCCATATATACATTATCACCCGGATGATGCTTTGTTCCTCTTTGACGAACAATAATATTACCAGCTATGGCACCTTGCCCACCGAAAATCTTTACACCAAGTCGTTTCGATTCTGATTCTCTACCGTTTTTAGAACTACCTACTCCTTTTTTATGAGCCATGATTTATAGTTTTAAATTATTTTATTTCGTGATTTAGCAGTTAAGCTTTACCACCATCTAGTTTGTCTTGTAATTCTTTTAACTCATCCCATTGACCATCAGCAGCTAATTTAGCTTGTTGTGGCCATGTATCGGGAATGTGATTTCCTCTAACTCCAGCAATGATTTCTGAAATCTTAGCTGGTTTAGCTTTTGCTAAGTCAGCAAAAGTTGCAATTCCTGCAGCAACTAAAGTTTCGGCAATTTTTGGTCCAACACCTTCAATTTTTTTCAAATCATCAGCTTTCGCTTTCTTTATAGTTGCTTCCTTTTTTGGAGCTGCAATAGTTTTTTCTGCTTTTACAGTTTCTTTTTTAGGAGCTTCCACCTTCACGGGAGCTGCTGCTTTCTTAACTGGAGCCGGGGCTTCAACTTTTTTAGCGGGTGCCTTTTTGGCACCAGAAGCAACAATGTTTTCAATTTGAATTTCAGATAAGTATTGACGGTGACCGTTTCTAACTTTATATCCTTTTCTCCTTTTTTTCTTGAAAACGATTACTTTATCACCTTTGAGGTGTTTCAAAATTTTCGCAGTCACTGCTGCGCCGTCTATAGCTGGGGCGCCAATGGTAACTTTGCCATCATCAAGTAAAAGAACATTATCAAAAGTTATTTTTGAACCTTCTTTTTCTTGTAAACGATGTACAAATACCTTCTGGTCTTTTGCAACTTTAAATTGCTGCCCTGCTATCTCTACAATTGCGTACATAGGTTAATATTTAATATTTCTTAATTAAAAAATGAGTGCAAATATAAGGCTATTTTAGAGATTGACAAGGCTTTTTTAAATAAAAAATTTATAAATTATTTGAATCTTAATTGTTTATTATTTTCAAACAATTTACTTAATTTCGTCCTTTCTTATTTTAAATTTTAAAAAATTGCCTAAAACAAGCACAATACATATTTATCATAATTACAAACAAAATTTCACAAAATGAAAAAACACTTTTTAACTTTCGTTTCAATTTTTTTAGCGGTATACATAGTTAACGCTCAAAAAGTTGAATTCGAAGAGTATGATTTAGACAATGGCTTGCATGTTATTTTACATCAAGACAATAGTGCCCCGGTAGTTACAACTACAGTATTCGTTCATGTAGGGTCTAAGGATGAAAATCCAGAGAGAACAGGTTTTGCACATTTTTTTGAGCATCTGTTATTTGAAGGTTCAAAAAATATAGAGCGGGGAGAATTTTTTAAGATCGTTGCTGCAAATGGCGGTACAAATAACGCTACCACAGATCAAGACAGAACATATTATTATGAAGTGTTTCCTTCTAATAATCTTGAATTAGGCTTATGGTTAGAATCTGAAAGGCTTATGCACCCTGTGATCAATCAAATTGGTGTTGACACTCAAAACGAAGTAGTTAAAGAAGAAAAGAGGATGCGGGTCGATAACTCACCTTATGGGCAGTGGACTGCCGAAGTCTTTAAGAATCTATTCAAAGAGCATCCTTATAAATGGACGGTAATAGGTTCTATGGAACATTTAGATGCTGCCACCTTGGATGAATTTTTAGCCTTTAATAATAAATATTATGTGCCGAATAATTCCGTATTGGTAGTTGCTGGTGATTTTGAACCTGCTTCGACAAAAAAAATGATAAACGATTATTTCGGACCAATACCTAGAGGTGAAGAAATTGTAAGAGAAAAAATAGTTGAGAAGGATATCACAGAAGAAATTAAGGCAACATATGAGGACCCAAACATTCAGGTACCGGCTGTGTTTACCGTGTACAGAACGCCATCTATGACTACAAGGGATGCCAGGGTATTAGATATGATATCTACCATTTTAAGCGATGGTAAAAGTTCAAGGCTTTATAAAAAATTAGTAGATGAAAAGAAAAAGGCATTACAAATTGGTGCTTTTAACTATTCTTTAGAAGATTACGGCGCTTATATAGTATTGGCATTGCCACTTGGTGAAAACACCCTTGATGATCTGGTGAATGAAATGGATGAAGAAATCGTTAAAATTCAAACTGAATTGATCTCAGAGCGGGATCTACAAAAACTTAGAAATAAATTTGAAAATCAATTCGTGAATTCAAATGCAAGTGTCGAAGGTATAGCCAGCTCTTTGGCCAGGTACTATAAATTATTTGGTGATACCAATCTGATAAATACAGAAATTGATATTTACAATTCAATTACAAGAGAAGAAATTAGAGAAGTAGCAAAAAAATATTTAAATAAAAATCAACGTCTTGTTCTGGATTATCTTCCAAAAAAAGACATTAATTAACAACATAAAACAACAACAAATGAAAACGAAAATATTTTCAATTCTATTTATATTCTTTCTGTCTCTTTCATCGGTAGCACAAATTGATAGAAGTAAACAGCCTGAACCAGGCCCTACACCAACGATCAATTTAGGTAAACCACAAACATTCGAACTCAAGAACGGTTTAAAGGTCTTGGTAGTTGAAAACCATAAATTACCCAGAGTGTCGGCTACATTAACTTTAGAAAATGGCCCAATATATGAAGGGGAAAAAGCTGGAGTATCTACCTTAACCGGTAGTTTATTAGGCTCTGGAACAACTTCTGTTTCGAAAGATAAATTTAATGAAGAAATTGATTATTTAGGAGCTCGTGTATTTTTTTCTAGTCAGAGTGCCAATATAAATTCATTATCAAAATACTTTCCGAGAGTACTGGAATTGATGGCCGATGCGGCGATTAATCCTGTATTTACTCAAGAAGAATTTGACAAGCAAGTTGCTCAATTATTAGATGGGATTAAGTCTGGAGAAAATAGCGTGTCAAACATTGCGAACAGGGTTCAAAACCTGCTCACTTATGGTAAAGATCATCCTTATGGAGAATATGCCTCTAAAGAAACTGTAGAAAAGGTAACACTTGGGGATGTACAAAATTTTTATAAAAATTATTTTGTTCCAAACAATGCCTATCTGGTAATTGTTGGAGATGTCGATTTTAAAAGTGTAAAAAAATTAGTTAAGAATAACTTTAAAGACTGGAAAAAGGGTCTATTACCATCTTATTCAATTCCTGAAGTTAAAAATGTAGACGCTACTGAGATAAATTTTATTGATATGCCCAATGCTGTACAATCTGAGGTTGCAGTTATAAATACAGTTAATTTAAAAATGTCTGATCCGGATTATTTTTCTGCTATTTTGGCAAATAAGATCTTAGGTGGAGGAGGAGAAGGAAGATTATTTTTAAACTTGAGAGAAGCACATGGCTATACATACGGGTCTTATTCCAGTATCGGAAATAATAATTATACCGCTTCAAAATTTGAGGCCTCTGCAAGCGTAAGAAATACAGTAACTGACAGTTCGGCTGTTGAAATTGTAAATGAGATCAAAAAGATTAGAAAAGAAATAGTCACTGAAGATGAACTTAAAAATGCAAAGGCGGCTTATGTTGGAAGTTTTGTAAGAAATATTGAAAAACCCGAAACAGTTGCCCGATTTGCTTTAAATATCAGAACAAAGAAGTTGCCTGAAAACTTTTACGAAACGTATTTGCAAAAATTAAATGCCGTAACTGTTGAAGATATTCAAAAAGCAGCGCAAAAATTTATTAGCGAAGATCAAACCAGGATCATTATTACCGGTAAAGCCGTAGACGTTTTACCTGCATTGGAAAAATTACCTTACAAAATTAATTATTTTGATAAGGAAGGTAATCCTGTGGAAAGGCCAGAATTAACCAAACCAATTCCAGATGATGTTACTGTAAAAACGGTGATCGATAATTATTTAAATGCGATCGGAGGCAAGGATAAAATTGACGCCCTTAAAAGTATGATTTCAAAAGCACAGGCTACTATGCAAGGAATGACACTTGATATGGAAACTAAAGTGGTTTCGCCTAATAAATTCACGATGACCATGTCTATGGCGGGAAATGTAATGTCTAAACAGTCATTTAACGGCGAAGCGGGTTATGCTCTGGCTATGGGACAAAAGAAACCTATAGAAGGTGATGATTTAGAAAAAATGAAAAAAACAACCTTCCCAATTGCCGAAATAGGTTATGTAGAAACTGCGAACCTAGAAAAAATAGAACCCGTTGATGGAGTTGATTGTTATGTGCTGAGTGTTGATGATAATACAAAAGTGTATTATGAGGTTGAAAGCGGATTAAAAAATAAGCAAGTTACTACTCAAAAAGGGCCGGGCGGTAATGAAATGACCCAAACGGTATCGTATTCCGATTATCAGGAAGTAGAAGGAATAAAATTTCCATTTAATACCAAAATGTCTTTTGGACCTCAGGAAATAGAGTTTAAGACACAGGAAATTAAAATTAATGAGGAGATTTCTGAAGCAGACTTTCAATAAAATATTTTAATATAATTATTAAAACCCATGGTGAATTACCATGGGTTTTTTATTTTCTATTAGTTAAATAAACCCCTAACAATATTACAGCGCCTGCAAATAATTGAATAAGTGTTAAATTTTCACCATCGATCAAACCCCAGAATACTGCCACAATTGGGATGAGATAGGTAACAGATGAAGAAAAAATAGGAGATGATAATTGTACCAATCTATTGAACATGGTCTTGGCTAAAGCAGTGCCAAATACTGCGAGAATAGTAATATAAATTAATGAGGGACGAGTTTCGGTGGTGAATTCAAATGTTTGAAAAAAGCCCGACATCCAAAGCACTATTGATGTAGGAATAATTAGAATAACAAAGTTACCAACAGTTACTGCCAAGGCACTTAAATCTGATAGATGTTTTTTTAGAATATTGACATTAAAAGCATATCCAATAGAAGACAATATGGGAAAAAGTGCGTACCAGTAATTTTGATCGGGATTCAGGGCCGATCCCTTTAAAATTAAAATTACCGTACCAACCAGACCAATTAAAATACCAAATAGTTGATGTTTTTTAAAGGCAAAGCCAAAGACCAAAGCACCTATGATCAAAGTATTTAATGGTGTAAGGGAATTTAAAATAGACGCGATTGAACTATCAATACCATTAATAGCATAGGCATATAGAAACGCCGGAAAAAATGTACCTAATACCGCGGTTAAAAAAATATAATACCAATGTTTTCTTTGTATTGTTAATATACTTTTAAATCCAACGACGGTTAATACCAAAGCGGTAATTAAAATTCTTAAAGCACCTACCTGTATCGGAGTAAGCCCAATTAATGATTTTTTTATTAATATGAATGAACTTCCCCAAATCAAAGAAAGTGCAAATAGAATTATCCAGCGTAATTGAGCGTTTTTCATAGATCAAAAAATCATCACAAACTTCGCATAATAAGTTGAAATAAATTACTTTTGTGTTATTAAATATTATATCTATGAGAAGTATTAATTCAATTATATTTTTACTGATAATTTCTATTTCAATATCATCTTGTAAAGACAATGCTGATAAAAAGGAAAGTAAAATACAAGATGAGGTAAAAAAAGAGCAATTAGCTACTGCAGAATTAAGGAAAGTTTCGTTAAATATTGAAGGTATGACATGTGAAATTGGCTGCGCTAGAACCATCCAGTCGAAATTATCAAAAACCGAAGGGGTGAAATTTGCAGAGGTTAGTTTTGCAGATAAAAATGGAATTGTGGAGTATGACGCGAGTTTAATATCTGAAAATCAAATAGTTGAAGTTGTAGAAAAAATTGCCGGAGGAGACTTATATAAAGTAACAGAGGCCGTTTCTATGAAATAAAAAATCGAAAAAAAACTCTTGTTTATATGAAATATTATTGGTTAATTTGCGTTTCGTTAACGTATTAAAACTAAAATTATCAACAAATGAAATTAATTAAAGGATTATTAGCAATTGCTTTAGTAAGTTTAATTGCCGTTTCTTGTAAAGAAGCAAAAGAAAAAGCTGAAGAGGCAACAGATCAAATGGAAGAGGTAGCTACTGAAGTTGAAGAAACTGCAGAAGAAGTTATTGATTCAGTTAAAGCTAAAGCAGAAGAAGTTATTGATTCAGTAGGTTAATTCTACGAATTATTGACTAAAAAGTTAAGTTATTAAAATAGCTTTTAAAGCTTTTAGATTATAACGAAAACATTAAAAAAAAGGTTTCCAATTTGGAAACCTTTTTTTTATGCGTTTATTTCTAGTGACCTAACATAACCATATTGATTGATGTAAGAAATGTCGAGTAAGTTATTTCGCCTCTCTTCTTAATGAAAAATATAGAAACAAAATACTTATAAAGAATAAAATCCCTACCAATTGATGGGAAACCCCATAAAATAATGGAATACCAGGGTTAATATTTAAAATGGTAAGTATTCCAAGAATTATCTGTACTATCAGTAAGACTGAAGATAATATCAACCACTTTTTGCCCAGGTTATGTATTTTAGAGATGTATTTTACGTACATGTAACCTGTTATAATAAGTAAAAGATATGCAAGTATTCTATGAGTAAATTGTATCAAAGCCGGAGCGAATACAAATGAGTCATAATTCGTAAGATTTAACCAATTCCAATTTCTTACATTCAATAATACATCGGGAATAAAAACACCATTCATATCAGGCCAAGACGGGTAATACAAACCAGCACGCATGCCAGACATCAAACCGGCAAAGATCATTTGAATAAGTGTAACAAAAATAAGAATGATCAATATATTTTTTTTTGGACCAGATCTTGAGTTTTTATAATTATAAACATCTGCGATGGTCCATACCATGGCTGCAATACTCAGTACGGCCAACATAAAATGTAACGTTAATTTATAGGCATTTACCCAAGGCCGGTTTACAAGTCCACTTTGTACCATGATCCACCCAGCGGAGGCAGTAAGAGCAGCAAATAATACTACGGCTCCTAATCTTTTGATAAGATAAAGATTTATTTTTTTGCGGATTATAAATATGATAAAAGGAATTAAAAATATAAAACCTAAGATCCTCACCCATAAGCGATGTACATATTCCCAAAAATAAATAAATTTAAAATCGGCAAGTGTAAAGTGCTTATTTAATTTATGATATTGTGGAGTCTCCTTGTACAAATTAAAGGCTTCTTGCCATTGATCGGCATTTAAAGGTGGTATAGTTCCGCTAACAATATCCCAACGTGTAATGGAAAGGCCCGATCCTGTTAACCTGGTTATTCCTCCAAGTATAACTTGGCCTATTAACATTACCAGACCGATGATCAACCAGATTCTTATAGTTTTTGAGTATTTGTATTTTTGAGTCATTCAAATATTATTCAATAGTATTCCATTCTAATGTTTCCATCAGATGTTTTATATCTTTTTCCAAATATTTTACGGCTGGTAAAATGGAATCATAGTTTGGCTGAACTTCAAAATACAGCGCTCCTGTTATAAAATGTTTTGTACTATCGGTTAAATAGAATTGAATAGGAGAAGCGGCATTTCCAGTTACTTCAGAAATTGATCCAAATGTTTTCTTAGTACCATTTTCATAAGGAAGCGTACTTATGCCATCGGCTTTAATTGCATGATTATAAGTTAACTTTTCTGATTCCTGTAAAAGCTCAGTTAAATTATTTTCAACCGGCCTATAGGTTATATTTAATGTTGCTTTTAGTGCTGGGTATTTGATATTAACCCAACATTTATCGTTAAACTCTGCTTTGGCATTATTCGATACTTGAAAAACGTATGGACATCCAGAATCGATACTTTTGAAATTAGTTACATCATAATTCAAACGCAGAAACGCCTTGGGTTTTGGCAGTGTTTCTTCCTTACAGGCTATGAAAGTAAATGGAATTATTAAAAAAATAATAATTTTATAAAGTCGTTGCATCAGGGCATGTTACTTTTACTTGTTTAATTCGTTTATTGTCTAATACTTCTATTTTGAATGTATAATTATCAAAGGTTACGATATCGTTAACTTTAGGAAATTTCTCATTGATCTCAAGCACGAAACCTGCTAAGGTTTCTGCCTCTCCTTTATGTTCTTCGAAATTAGTTTCATCAATTTTTAATATTTTGTAAAAATCTTTTAAGGCTATTTTACCTTCGAACACATAATTGTTTGAATCTATTTTTGAATAGGTTAAGTCGTTATCGTCAAACTCATCACTAATATCGCCAACAATTTCTTCTATAACATCTTCTAGGGTAACAATACCCGAGGTGCCCCCATATTCATCCACAACGATAGCCAGATGATTTTTCATTTCTTGAAACTCTTTTAACAAATCGTCTAATTTTTTATTCTCAGGAATAAAATAAGGAGGCCTTAAAATTTTCTTCCATTGAAAGGTCTTTTTATTAAGATGCGGTAGGAGGTCTTTCGTATATAGGATGCCTATAATTTCATCGATATTATCATGATAAACAGGTATTCTAGAACGGCCATTTTTAACAATTTTTTTAATGACTTCTTCAAAACTTTCCTCGTCGGATAATGCGAATAAATCCGTTCTCGGGCACATCACATGAACAGTTTCTGTATTGCCAAAAGATACAATACCTTGTAATATTTTCTGTTCCTCTTTCGTCGTAGCTTCTTCAGATGTAAGCTCTAAAGCCTGAGATAAAGTCTCAACAGAAAAATCAGAATTTTTTCTACCTAAACGTTTTTCTACTATGTTAGTTAAATTTAAGAGCGGAATGCTCAAAAAAGTAAGTAATGTGTTTAAAACTTTGATGGGTAATGCCATAAAAGAGGCAAATTTAAACGCATTTCTATTAGCATATACTTTGGGTAATACTTCTCCAAAAAGCAAAATTAAAAAGGTTATTAAAACGACTTCTATCAAGAATTTTATTGTGTCCGAAGCTATTGAGCTAAAAAAGAATTCACCCAAATAGGCAAATAATAATACGATTAAAATATTGATAAAATTGTTGGCTATTAATATTGTAGCCAACAATTTTTTTGGTCTTCCAAGTAGTCCAACAACAAGTTCCTTTTTATCATTATCATCATTTTTTTCTAAATCAGTTTTAGAGAGCGAAAAAAAAGCTACTTCAGTACCAGAAATGAGTGCTGAACAAAGTAATAAAATAATAAGGGCCACAATACCGGTTACCAATGTCCAGTTAAAAGAAATTAATAATAATAAACTCGAGGGTTCTGGGTCCAATGAAATTTAATTTAATTTAACTTAAAATGGTAAATCGTCATCTTGTTCTTGTTCAGGTTCATTAACTAAAGAATTCGATGATGGTTGTTCTTTTTTTGGGGTAGATGATTTCTGTGGATTGGGGTCCAGATCTTTTTTTGTGGTTAAAAAGGTCATATCAGTAACATGAATTTCGGTTGAATATCTTTTAGCACCATCTTGACCTTCCCATTGACGTGTTTTTATTCTTCCTTCGAGGTATACCTTATCGCCCTTTGATAGAAATTTTTCGCATATTTCGGCAAGCTTATTTCTAACAACTATATTGTGCCATTCTGTAGTTGTTACTTTTTCACCAGTTTGGCGATTTGTATATGATTCATTAGTTGCCAAAGGAAATCTACCAATAGAGTTTCCTCCTTCAAAATAGTGCATTTTAATCTCATCACCTAAATGCCCTATTAACATTACTTTATTAAGTGTACCAGCCATTTCATCGTGTATTATGAGCAAAGATAACGAAAAAAATTACGCTTTAGTTTTAAAATTTTCTACAAAATTATGAATAAGAATTGGTACAGGGTACTTCTCAAATTCGATCCATGTGATACTTTTATCAACTTTTTTGTCAATTTCTATAATCCAAAATCTGGTATAAAGATGTTGGTGGGTAAGTTTATGAATAATCACATCGGTATTAAATAATGAAATAGAAGCATTTTTGTTAGGTATAATCTTATTAAAGCTCGTGGTATTGACCAATTCATTCAGCTGGATATCACGAGGAGTTTCAATTAAAGGGAATTCGTATAATCCTTGCCAAATGCCTTTGTTTCTGCGCTGCCTTAATAAAATTCTTCCGTCAATATCGCAAATAACCAAATAGTTAAAATATCTTTTTTTTACAGCTGTTTTTTTCTCTTTTACAGGAAAAATATCTACTTGATTTTTTTGCCGGGCAATACAACCTGTTTTTAGTGGGCAAACATCGCAAGCAGGATTTTGTGGTTTACATTGAACTGCGCCAAATTCCATAATAGCTTGATTATATATATCAGGTTTTTCAGGATCTTGTAAAAGCTGAGAAAGTTGTTTGAATTCTTTTATTCCTTTAGTAGAATTAATTGCCGTATTGAGGCCAAAATAACGCGATAATACCCGATAAACATTACCATCGACCACAGCCGTTGGTTCATTAAAGCAAATAGAGGCGATCGCAGATGCGGTATAATCTCCAACCCCTTTTAGCTTTATAAGTTCATTATAACATCCCGGGAAATTGCCATTTAACTCCGATACAATATATTTTGCAGAATAATGGAGGTTTCGGGCTCTTGAATAATAACCCAATCCTTGCCACAATTTTAAAACCGATTCTTCACTGGCGTTTGCAAGGTCAAAAATAGTAGGGAACGAGGTAATAAACTTGGTGTAATAATCTAAGCCTTGATTTACGCGTGTTTGCTGCAAGATTATCTCTGATAACCAAATGAAATATGGATTTTTAGTATTTCTCCAAGGTAAATCTCGTTTGTTTTGTAAATACCAGTAAATTAATGTGTTAGAAAATGACATTATTTAAAAAAAACTCTTTTTATCTCGTTAAATTTTAATCAATTAGCTTTTAGTAATTGATTTATTATCTTATATTTGCCACCCTAAAAATACACAAATAACAATATTAAAATAATTTAGAATGACAAAAGCAGAGATTGTGGCCAATATTTCAGAAAAATCTGGAATTGAGAAGGCTGATGTATTGAGAGTAGTTGAAGATTTTATGAAAGAAGTTAAGGTAGCTTTAGAAAACGATCAAAATGTCTATTTGAGAGGTTTCGGTAGCTTTATTATTAAAACAAGAGCTGAAAAAACGGGTAGAAATATATCTAAAAACACTACAATTAAAATACCAGCACATAATATTCCTTCCTTTAAACCAGCAAAAGTATTTGTTGAAGGCGTAAAGAAGAATGTTCCTGTAAAATAATTTATTTATATTAAAAACATATAACTATGCCAAGTGGTAAAAAAAGGAAACGCAGTAAGATTTCTACTCATAAGCGTAAAAAAAGAAGTAGACAAAATAGACATAAGAAGAAAAAATAGGTTAAACTAAACTTCTTAGAAAACGTTAATAGTTCTTTGAAAAAGAAATTTGTTAATTCAAATTTCATCGGGTTATAAAATAACCTGTAAATCATTTTTAATCAGTCCGCATTAATATTTGATGTGGATATAAAACTTATACAGAGTGAAAACAGAATTAATTATTAGATCAAATTCCTCTGATATAGATTTTGCCTTATTAAATAATGGTAGACTTATTGAATTACATAAAGAAACAATTGATAATAATTTTAATGTTGGCGATATTTTTTTAGCCAAAATCAAGAAAACATTATCCGGTTTAAACGCCTCGTTTGTGAATGTTGGAAGTGAAAAAGATGCTTTTTTACATTACCATGACTTGGGACCACAATTGTCCTCTTTATCGAAATACACTAAGTTAGTAAGTACAGGTAGACTTAAAGATTACACTTTAAAAAATTTCCGTTTTGAAAAAGAAATTGATAAAAACGGATCGATTGATCAGGTTATAAAAGCTGGTCAGAATTTATTAGTACAAGTTGTTAAAGAACCAATATCTACAAAAGGCCCTCGAATAAGCTCAGAGCTTTCAATTGCCGGTAGATATTTGGTGTTAGTTCCTTTTTCTGACAGAGTTTCGGTATCGCAAAAAATATCGAACAATAAGGAAAAAGAAAGATTGAAACGACTTGTAAAAAGTATTAAACCAAAAGGTTTTGGCGTCATATTAAGAACTGTTGCAGAAGGCATTAAAGTTGCCGAACTTGACAGGGATTTGCAAAATTCTTTGCAGCGATGGATAAACTTAAGTAAACAATTGCCAAAGGTTCAGGCACCTGCAAAAGTGTTGTCAGAGCTAAATAGGGCATCTTCCATTCTTAGAGACATTTTCGACGATTCTTTTACGAGTATCGTTACAAATGATGAAGACTTATTTTTGGAACTTAAAGAGTATATACTGCGCATTGCGCCTAAAAAAGAATCCATTGTGAAATTGTATAAAAATAAAACTCCCATATTTGAAAAATATGGTATCGAAAGACAAATAAAAACTGCATTCGGACGTACAGTTTCAATGCCAAAAGGTGCCTATCTTGTGATAGAACATACCGAAGCATTACATGTAATTGATGTCAATAGTGGTAATCGTTCTAACAAAGCAAATTCACAGGCAGACACGGCCTTAGAAGTCAATTTAATAGCTGCTTCAGAAATTGCCCGCCAATTGCAATTGCGCGATATGGGCGGAATTATCGTAGTAGATTTTATTGACATGCATTCTGCAGATCACAGGCAGAAACTTTTTGAACATCTTCGAAAAGAAATGCAATCTAATAGAACAAAACATAAGGTGTTACCGCCTAGCAAATTTGGTTTAGTTCAAATTACAAGGCAACGTGTGAGGCCAGAAATGGTTATTAAAACAAAAGAAGAAAATCCCAATCAAAATGGTGAAGTCGAGGCACCGATAATTATGATTGAAAAAATTGAAAATCAATTAGAAAGAATTTTAGATAATGCAAAAAAGGGAATTACATTACATGTTCATCCTTTTGTTGCTGCATACCTTAATAAAGGAATACCTTCTATTCAGCAAAAATGGTTTTTAAAATATAAAAAGTGGATCAAAGTCATACCAAGAGATGCGTACCAATATTTAGAATATCATTTTATGGATTCTAAAAATAATGAAATAAGGTAGTATTATATCAATAATAAAACCTGCAATTTAATTGCAGGTTTTTTTTTGCTCTGAATTAAACCTTTTAGAATTATAACGGTCTTACTAAGGAACAACAAAAAAATTAAGAAATTATGAGAACGAAACTATTTATACTAGGATTATTATTAGTCGGATTTACCTTGTCTTCTTTTGCCCAATCGACACCAGTTGTCGATAAAAAGGAAAGGAATCAAACAAAAAGAATTGTGCATGGAGTAAATAATGGTGAATTAACTAAGCAAGAAACAAAACAACTTGCGCGTCAACAGAGAGAAATTAGAAGAACTGAACGAAGAGCTAAAGCAGATGGAAAAGTTACCAGAAAGGAAAAAAGGGAATTAAAGAGGAAACAAACCAAGGCCAATGCTAATATATATCGTAAAAAACATAATAGAAGAAATAGAAATTAAGTTGCGTTTGGTTGATTTGATTTAGTGAAAAAGTCTGCATATTAATTATGCAGACTTTTTATTTTAGCAACATTATTTTTTTTGAGAACGTCTCGTTATTGTCCAATTCTATATTAACAAGTAATACCGATCCAACCTGATAGTTATGAGATTTTAAGGTATAAAACTTTTTTTTTGGCGTAGTATCTATTAAGGTTCTTCCTAAAAAATCAGATACCTTAAGTCTGGCTATCATGTTATTGTTTTTTGTTTTGAAAGTAATAATAGATCCTTGTCTTTCCAGAATTAAATTTGCGTCAAATTCTGAACTACCTACATGTAGAACCCCTGATTCTTTAATTATTAAATTAAATCTATCGTCATAATATCCGGCACCGTTTAATTCAAAAGAATAACTGGATGTTTTTAAGTTATGAGTTATGTTTAAAGTTTTATCTTCTAGTAATATTTCGACGTTTTCACTATTAAGGTTGCCTTGAAGTTCATCGATAGAAATATTCAATGTTACATCTTCAACGATAGAAGTATAGACCCCTAAAGGCACAACATCCAATCCCGTTCGTGGTTCGCGGCCTTGAATGGCGAATCGAGAACCTTCAATCAGAGAATAAAAGGCAACAGGATTTGTTCCTATATATCTAGGCCCATCATAATTTCGGTCTTCTTGATTCGTTGCTCCTGGAATAAATCCAACTAATATTTGGCTGAAGGCGCCTAGGTCATTATGTAAATTTAACCAAATTTTATCATGCTCTTCTTCTAGATTTTTATTTATGGTAGACTCATTATTTTTTTTCTGGTCTATATCATGGCCAGTAAAATTAGCCTTCTGCCCTAAGGTTAAAAAACTAAAACAGTAGAATATTAATACTACTACAAATATGTGAACACTTTTTCTAATACAACAAATTTTATAAATGGTGATTCACCATTTATAAAATTAACATGGAACAAAGTAAGATTGAAAAGGCAATACCTCATTAATATAAGGGTAATACCGTAAGAAGTTAAAACCACTTTTTTGTCAGTTTAGAATCACCTTTTTAGTTAATTTTTGGTTATTTTCTAAATAGACATTTATAAACAAAATAGTTCCCTTTTTAATATTAGAAGTTTCAACTGTAATATCGTTTTTATTTGTACTTTCATTTATTATACTTTTTCCTAAAACATCATAAACCTGTAATGATAAAATTGTAGAACCATTTAAAGTTTTTATTTGTAATCTATTGTTTTCAGAAAAAATAATTACATCATCGGTCAACTCGTTTTCTTCAACATTTAGAATTCCAGTATTCTTAATAAGTAATTCAAACCTATCTTTGAAGGTTCCAGTCTCAGTCTGCCTAAAACTATAATCGGATATGTTAAGGTCGTGAATGATATCAAGGTAATTATCACGCAAGTAAATACTATAACTTTTTAAATTTCCCTCCACTTGATCTAAGCCAATGATCAGATCCGTAGATTCATTAATAAATGAACTATAGCCTAAGGGAATTAATTCATCTCGATCTTTAAACATAGGTTTTCCTTGAATAACAAGATCCTTTCCTTCAACAATTGAATAAAAAGAGGTCCATCCACCGCCAAATTTGGGGCCGTCGTATAAATGGTCGATTCCTTCGGTTGCACCCTCCATAAAACCAATAAGAATTTGGCTATATGCACCACTTTTATTATAAAGATTTAACCAGATCCTATTTTTTTCATCTTGACTTATTTTATTTATATCAGTCCTAAAAAATTGATCGTTTCCCGTGTTAACACGAATGGAATTATTAAATGTGATATTCCCTTCTGTTAAACCTTGAATAAAAAAACTTTGTCCGGATGCAATTTTCCCTGTTGGACGTTCTCCACCGCTACTTGCTGCGACGCCACCTGTTCCAATCGTATAAGTTGCATAATCATTACTAGTATAATCTGTACCATTGGGATTATTAACTATAGGAGTATTATGCGTCCAAAGATATATAGTACCTCCTACAATGTTTGTGTTTAAAGGATTGCTTAATAAAATATCTGCATCGATTGCAGAAGGATATGGATTTCCAATTAAATTCCAATCATCATCGTAATTGATTGAATCCTGACTTAATTTTATCGGCACTTCTATTATTCCATTATTAACAGGTCCGTCGAAAGTCACATCTTGAGTTTGCGGGAAAGTACCGGTTGTAGGGCCCATAGCGATATAACCAACACCAGGAATCATAGTACTGCTAGGAGCAACTTGCATCCATCCACTGTTTGGGGTATTCTCATCATAGGTAGCTGTATTAAATTGATAAATTCTATTAGGTACTGATGTGGCTAATGCACTTCCTATAGTTTCATTAGAAGTTGGAGAAGACCAATACAAATAATCGTACTGATTGAAAGGAGCTGTTGTTCTATGAACATTCAAAATTCCTGAAACGGAAACCAATCCCAGATCGTTGGTCATTACCAAAGAACCATTATTCCTAACCTCAAGTGATCCTATAACATTTAAATCATTATGTATTGTAATATGATCGTTTGCTCTAACATTAACTGTTCTATTATTATTGATTTGGCAGTCACAAGATTCGAAACTTCCGTGAATAGCTGTATCATAATCACTATTTATTACCGCAGAGGTGAAAGAATTTGGGTTACCATTATTCCAACGTGATCCATTCCATCTACTCGTAATTGGGCAAAGGGGAGTATAAGCAACAATATTAAAGTCACCAGTAGTGCTGTTATTATACGCCCAAACTCTTATATAAACAGTAATATTTGGTAATCCGGTTAAATTTATAGTGCTATAAAGACCAGGACCACCATCGTCATCGCATACAAGTTGTGTTAGATTATTACAAGTCCCAGTATATGCCGCTATGGCCGTATCAATATTAGATCCTGCATTTAATGTTTCAATATTTAGGATTCCCGAAGCAGGAATTTGTGCAGTAAACCAAACATCATTACCGTTATAAGCGCCACAATTTGGTATTGGTAGAATTCCAGAATCTGTCGTTCCAACATTAGAACTCAAAACAATGTTTTCAGTATTGCTATTTCCAACAATTAAATTGAGCGCATCAAGACAAGCATTATTTGGAAGAGAAACGGACAATTTCACATTGTCAAAACCTGCAATTTCATTGTTCCTGTTGCATTTTGCCGATAATTTTAAACTAACTGAGCTAACATTTTCTGGAATAGAAACAGTCTCTGTCTTCCAGCCATTCGTATTATCGCTATTACCTATGACACCATTAACAACGATGATTTCTCCCTGACTTATACCATTGTAAAATAGCTCATATTTTAGATCTTCATTATTATCAAAATTTCTCGCATTGTAATCAAATGAAAATATAACATTTGAAACAGATGATATATCTACGGCTGGTAGGGTAATGGTTTCAAATTCACTTCCACCGCAGTTTCCATCCAGGTCTCTAATTCCCCAAAATTGATTACCATGATTAGCAGTAATTCCGGGTAAATTAGTAGAATAATTCCAGATATCATTGTTGTTGGAGCAGGGTGGTGTAGAAAAAGATAAGGGCATCCAAGTATCTCCAGAATTTTCAAAGCTTTGAATAGCAATGATGCTTTGAGAATTTAAATTGAAAACGCTCAAAATAAAAATAACTAATTGGATACTTATTTTCATTACTGATATCGTGCCTCCGGAAGTAATGCACGAATATATGATAATTTAATAGGTATCACAACAAAAAGTATGGTAAAACCATAAAATAAGTATGGTTAGACCGTATTTTGATCATCGTGATTATTTCTCAGCATTTTGTTATTAATTAGAGTAATGTCTGAAAAAATAGTTTTATCAACTTTATCGATAAGGAAAATAAATGTAATTATTTAATCAAGATTAATTTCTTCGTAAGTTTTTCATTATTCTCTAACTCCGCATTTATTAATAATACAGTGCCATTATTTATATATTCTTTACTTAGAATGTATCGATCTTTTTGAGGAGTATTATGAATTATCAGTTTACCTAAATAATCGAATGCCTTAATATTAGAAATTATATCATTATTTACAGTTGAAATAATGAGTTCATCATCCATATTAATAATTTTGAGTTCATTATTCACCGTTGTTTCATTTACGACGTTTTCTACAATAGTTTTGTTAATTATTAATTCAAAGCGCTCATTAAAAACACCTTGTTCATTTATAACAAATTCATAATCTTTTTCATTGAGATCATGTACTATATTCAATAATTTATCTTTAAGCAAAATATCAAATTCACCACTATTTAATTTACCTTCGGTAGAGGCTTTACTAATTTTTAATGTATCATTCTCTTCAAGGTAAGAAGAAAATCCAAGTTTGGTAATTTCATTTTGAGATAAGGGAGCCCTACCGTTAACGGCAAATTCTTCCTCTTCGATAATTGAATAGAAAGAAACATAACCACCACCAAATTTTAGACCATCATAATTATCAATATTGTTACTGGCACCTTCAATAAATCCAACTAGTAATTGATTAAAAGCACCGTGGTTGTTTGATAAATTTAACCAGATTCTATCTTTTTTTGATTGAACTGATTTAGCTATCGGTTCTTTCATAAATTGTTGGTTATCTGAGGTGTTATGTGCTCTCATAGAATTATTAAAAGTAATGTTACCTGTAGCATTGGCTTCAATAAAAAAACTTTGGCCAGAAGCTATTGTTCCAGAGGGTTTAGCGCCACCAGAAACTGCTGCAACGCCTCCTGTGCCTACGGTATAAGTGGCATAATCATCACTTGTATATTTGTCATATTTTTTGGTTTCGTCGCGTTGCGTATTGCGTGTCCATATATACACCGTACCGCCAACCACGTTTTTATTTAATGGGTCATTTAATAACAGGTCGGCATCAATGGCGGAAGGATATGGATTGCCAATTAAATTCCAGTCATCAACCTTATCCTTATTATCTGCGCTTAAAGCAATAGGAGCTTGAATAAAACCATTATTAACAATTCCTCCAAAAGTTACTGATTGTGTTTGTGGGAATGTACCTGAAATTGGGGCCATAGCAATGTAACCGATGCCTGGTGTCATTTTCGTCATTCCATTTACAGCACTCCAACCGCTATTATTATTGTCATAAACTGAAGTGTTGAATTCATAAATTCTGCTTGATACAGAAGTTGATAGCGCATTTCCGATAGTTTCATCTATCATTGGAGAAGACCAGTAGATATAGTCATATTTCTTAATAGGTGTCGAAGTTTTATGCACATTTATTTTACCTGTAGCTGAAACTTTACCAAAATCGTTCACCATTAATAGTGAGCCATTATTTAAAATTTCTAGTGTGCCGTCAACAGTTAGATCATTATTTACTTTAAGAAAGTCATTTGGGTTGATATTTACTGCAATTCCATTACTAATCTGAAGGTTACACGCCTCTAAACTTCCCCATAATTTTGTATCATAATCACTATTTATTATGGCAGTAGTAATAGCATTAGGTGCACCATTGCTCCAAATACCGTTGTCCCATGTAGTACTTAATTCACAAGTTGGAATTATTGATTTTCCGGTTAGCCTAATGTTGTCTAATCCTGCCATTTCACCATTTCCTTTTTTTAATTTTATCGAAAAAAGTACTCGTACATATGTAACAGAATTTGGAATAGCCACTGTTTCTGATTTCCAACCATTTGTATTATCTGAATTTCCCTTTTCACCGTTTACAATAATGACGTTACCCTGGCTAACATCATCAAAAAATAATTCATAATTCAAATGTTCATTTTTATCAAAATCCTTCGCGAAATAGTCAAAAGTAAAGGAGACATCCGAAAATGAGGATACCAGCACATTGGGTAATGCTATGTTCGCGTTACTTCGAATTCCGCAACCATCTGTGATGTCACGGATACCCCAAAATTGATTACCATCCGTTGAAGACATTCCATCTAAATTGGATGTAAAGTCCCAAACACTGTTGCCAGAAGTACAATGATCATTCGACAAAGTGATCGGTCCCCAATTATCATCGGAGGATTCAAAACTTTGATTAACAAACGTTTGGGCAAATAATGTAATGGTCATAAAATAAATTATGATCAGTATAAAACTCTTTTTCATTTTATCTTTCTTCTAATAGAAGTCAGGGAGACTTTTTAATTTAATTCATAATCTGATTACCTCTTTATAAAGGAATTCATAGGTATAACAACTTTAATTACGGTTTTCCCACCCCTTAAGTACGGTTTTTTTATATTTTTATTGTTGCAAGTATTAACCATGTCATAAATAAAATAAATGAACGCAGGTAAATTCCTTACTATTGAACAAGCAATAAAAAAATTAGAATACTATTGTGCTTATCAAGAACGTTGTCATCAAGATGTAGAAAATAAATTGCGTTCGATGAAACTTAGTGCCGGTTATAAGGAAACCGTCATGTTACATTTGTTAGAGAATGATTTTTTAAATGAGGAACGTTTTGCTAAAGCATTTGTTAGAGGAAAATTTAGAATTAAAAAATGGGGAAAGGGAAGAATTGAGAAAGAGCTCAAAACCAGAAATATTTCTGAATATAATATTAGATCTGGCTTAAAAGAAATATCCGAATCAGATTATTTAAAATCATTTAATGAATTAGCTAAAAAACGAATATTACAAATTAACGAAACCAATGTTTATAAAAAACGTAAAAAATTGGCTGATTACTTATTGTACCGTGGATGGGAATCAGATCTTGTTTACAATAAAGTAATAGAGCTAGTTAAAAAATAGGTCCTATTCTAAATTAAATGAGGCTCCAATATTGAAATAGGATTGATTATGTAATAATTCAGCCGGAGTTAGCTCATCTGATTTATACTTAGCCAAAGGGAATCCAAATTCTGAGTAAAGTCCAAAACCGGTAGTAAAGAAATATTTTAGTCCCAAATGACCGCCGAAATTTTTTAGTCCCAGGCTTAATCCAGGATAAAAATCAAAATTTTGATCGATATTTAACACATTTCCTAAATTAGCATTAAACCTTGCTTTGATATCAAACCGTTCACCAAAATCTGCATTTAATTCTTCTTTAACTCCGAGTAGATAAGTTGAAGAAATTCCTATAGAGATATTATCACCAATACCATAATCATAAGCAATATTTAGGCCGGATGCATTTTTTTGCAGGTTAGCGCCAACTTGAAATTTACTATCCCCTTTTCCATTAAAAGATTGGGCATTTAAGAGACCAAGATTTAAAATAACAATAGCAAAAAATAGATATTTCATATAGTCGATTTATTTAACGGCAAATATATCATTAAAAATAATATTCAAGCTTTTTTTAAATATTTATCTGTTCTGAGTATGGCCTGTTTATTTTTATAATCTATCCATTCTTGACCTTTTAGCTTCCGCATTAAATTATCAAAATACCTCAATATAAATACGTTATAAAAGGCTAACGAGAGGTTTTTGGGGTTTCTCGCGATTGCCCTAAGACTCATTGAAAACCCAGGTGTGAGATAGCGCATATAGTGCCAATACCCTTCCGGCATGTATAAAACATTTCCATGTGTTAAGGTTGTTACAAAACCATTTGCCTTTTTTAAAGCTGGCCATAGATTAAAATCTGGGTTTGCAAAATCTATATCTTCACGTGTAATAAGTGAATGGGGTATTTTATATAAGTATTTGTTTTGAGTTTGCGAAAAAAGAATGCATTGTTTCTGACCTTCGAAATGGAAATGAAAAATATTGGCTAGGTCAATATCATAATGCATAAAAGTATAAGAATCCCTTCCGCCAAAAAATAACATCGGCAACCCCTTCATTAATTTCAATCCAAAATCGGGATACTTAAAATCATTTTGAAGTTCGGGAACTTCTTTTAAGATATTCCATAGAAATATTCTATATTTTGTTGGTTCTTTTTTGAGCAGATCAATATAATCACTCATTTTCATGGTTGCATGTGGTTCATTAAAACCATCTTTGTAGTTCACTGGTCGGTCGTCGTACAAGGGTACCGTTTTATGGCCGGCAACTTCTTTCATATAATTTAAACTCCATTTGGTAAACGCAGGCCAATTAGTTATAGCATTTTCAATAACTACAGGTTTCTGGGGTTTAAAGTAATTTTTTATAAAGTCATTTTTAGAAATGTTTTCTACTCTATCTATTTCTATTAAATTAAGCTTCATAACAATAAAATAAAACGCAATTTAAAAATTTTCTTAAAAAAAAAGCCACCAATAATTTGATGGCTTTAAGATTTTATTAAAAGTTACTTTAATAAGAGTTTTTTAACCAATCTCTTATTTTCTATATTAACATGTAAAAAATAAATACCTTTAGAAACTCCATTCAAATTTATTTTATAATTTCTGTCGACTATATTTTTTCTTTGATGTATTAATTTACCCATTACATCAAATACTTTTACAGTCATATTTTCTCCAGCTGTAGTAAATCTTGTAATATTAAAAATATCTGATGATGGGTTCGGATATAATAAAAATTCCCCTTCTTCAAAATCGTTAATACTCAATACGGCTGATGCATCAATTACAAAATCATCAATCACAACACCTTCTTCTGTTACAGCAAAATCAGAAACAAACGTAAATCTAAAAATGATACTCGATTCACCATTCAAGGCAGTTAAATCATAGCTATATTCCTTTAAAACATTATCAAAACCTGTCCATTGTGCTCCAGGACAATTTTGACAATCATCAGCAGAACCTGAACTCGCATTTGTACGATCACTATTATACCAATTAGGGTCATTAGCAGTCCCTAATATTTGCCATGTTCTACTTTCATCTGTGGAATATTCTACATACATAACATCCCAATTAGGCTCAAGATCGAAAGCCATTTTAAATTTTAAAACAGGATCTTGTAAGGTGGTGAGATTATAACATGGCGAAGTCAAATAACTGGTTGTTTGGTCGGGGTAATCACCTGAGGGATTAGTAATATATCCTGAAGCTACTAAGCCATTTAAATCGGAAGTTGTTGGAGTGCCAATTTGCCATAAATTATTTTCCGACACTGTCCATTCATCTAAATTTACATCTCCAAAAGTGTTTACATATTGACCCATGCTACTTTGGTTAATAATAAAATTGGATGTTTTATTATTATTAAAAGCATTGAAGTCATCGGCTAAAACCAATTCTGTATTTAGTGTATGTTGCCCTTCAGAAGAAACTGATATGGTTGGTAAATCTATAATAGCAGATGCATTAGAAGCTAAAATGCCTGCCCAGTTATAAGTTGCATTAGCACCGCCATCAACATTATAGTTTACCGTAAACGAAGTTATGGGGTTTAATCCATTGTTAGTAACAGTTATAGATGGGTTGATATCGCCACACGAAATACTATTATTTGGAGAATTAACTCTAACTAGATCGATATCTTTTTCCGGTAATGTTATGGTAGGGATAGGAGATTGCCAAACACTTCTTCCATAGGTAGCGGCTGTAATCGTATTATCATATGGGTTAATTTCAAGATCTGGCACAGCCACATTGGGTAAATTGGTTGAAAAGACTTCCCAACCAGTGATGTCATCGTTAAGATGATAAACACCAAGAGCGGTACCGAGGTATATTGAATTATTTGTACTAAAAGGATGGTGCCTTACTACGAATTTAGATTCCAAAGGTGAGGTTATGCCATTACCTGTTATATTAGTAAAGGTTAAGCCGCCGTCGGTAGATTTAAATACTCCACCACCATTATGCCCACTACTAGGGCCTGCTATATTAGAAACCCCGGTTGTGGTAAGCCAAACAATATCGCTATTAGAATTATGAACCTCTATAGAACTTATATTAATTCCCGATATTCCCGTAGCATTAGAGCTTAAGGTTATAAAATTTACCCCTTTATCAACACTTTTAAACAAGGTATTACCTCTTGATACAAAGATTATATCGTTATTGCTTGGGTCAATCTCTATGGCTTCTAAAGGACTGCCAAATGAGTGATCGGAAATTTTGATCCAAGAATTACCAATTAGTTTATATAATTGATCGAACCCTGCATAAACTTCACTGGCTTTATTTATAACTAATGGTGTAACCCAATTACCTTGTGAGGGGTTCAATGCAATAACATTACTATTCAATCCCCCATCTGTTGTTCTGAATAGATATCCACCAAATTGTAAAAATCCATAAAAAGTATTTTCATTGTTAGGGTCGGATGCAGCATCCATACCATCGCCTCCATGATAATTGTGCCAAGTATTGTTACTTAAAGAAAAACCACCATTATCTTGAAGACCTCCAGCCATTTTGTTGGAGTTTTCTTTAGAGACGGATACTTTGTAAAATTGGCTAATAGAAATATTTTTAGTCAAGTCATTAAAAGTACTTCCGTTATCTGACGACCTGTAAATACCACCATCGGTACCTGCATATAAAATATCACCATAATATCTCATGAAATGAATATCTGCATGGGTAAAGGTTGAATTAACAGTAGTCCAATCATTAATTTTAACAAAGTCAGCTCCACCATCTGTAGATTTCCAAATGTCTAATGTGCCTACAAACATCATATTTGGATCTGTTGGTGAGACGGTAAAAGCCAGATCAAACCAAGCCTGAGTACTGCCACCAAAGATATCATCACTTTCTAGCGTTTTAATAAAACCGGCACCACTATTAGTAGACAGGTACACTCCATCAAATGCCCAATTTTGAGTTCCCGATTTAGCGGCTAAGATATAAACGTTATTGGGCGAAGCAGGTGTAACTTCAACTCTTAAACGCCCTATTGAATTAGGATTTGGTAGACCAATGGAAACTGGAGCAAAAACTTCACCACCACTTGATGATTTATAATAAGTATTTCTTGAAACTGCATAGATCGTATTGGGATTACCAGGTTTTAATTTAAAATCTTTGATTTCACCTGTTAATTTATTTGTCCAGGAAACTCCGGCATCTAGAGATTTAAATAAACCGGCACCTGTTGCAACCCAAATTATATTAGAATTGGTAGGGTCTATTAAAATCTCATTACTTGTGGGGTAAAAATTATCACCAACGATAGAACCTAAAGAACCGGTTTGAGACCAGTTTGCGCCTCCGTCAATAGATTTTAAAACGCCTACTGAGTAAGAATCACCAGCATCATCATCTCCTGTAGATATGTAAATTATATTCGAATTGTTAGGGTCAACTGCTATTCCAGAAACACCTATTTGAGGTAAATGATCTGTTAAAGGAGCCCAATTAACTCCTGAATCTGTGGATTTCCAAATGCCCCCTGCAGGAGCCCCTGCGTAAATAATATCAGCATTATTGGGGTCAACAAAAACGGTATTTATTCTACCTTGCCCCCTGTTACTAGATTGAGAAAACGGCCCCTTATCTGTCCAATTACTAGCGGCTTTGGCAGACTTAGCCATTTTTAGCTTTTGCTCCCAGGCGTTCCATAAGGTCTCCGGGGGTGCTATGGTACCATCTTCTAATAAATAGTGGCTCCAATGGTATTCCCATCTTTTAAAAGGCTTATAGCCACTACCTTTTTTGTCTACATCTCTGCTTGAAAAATAATTCTCGTATTGGACAGTAATGTCTTTAAAAGTTGTTTTGGAATTGGTGCTTTTATTATTTGAACCGTTATCTTTAATAATATCAAGAGGTAAAACTTGAGCATTTATAAATGATAAAGAGAAAATACAAAAAGTATTAAAAAGTAATTTTTTAAACATATAAATAATTTTATTAATGCGCAAATTAAGAATTTTAATTAAAATCAAACGAGATTAATTTTTTTCAAAATCTTTTAGTTCCGTCTCGAGCTTTTCTTGCTTTGTAATATTATTAATTTTAGCATTTAGGGCCGAATAAGCGTTAAGTATTTTTTTTGTTTCAACTTTGACCTCCTTGACATCAATATTTGGTATAGTCGCCATATCGGCCAGTCGCAGTGCACTGTTGTGAAGAACATTTATTCTAATTAAAACATCAGGCTCCTTAAATCTGTCAATTTTTAATGAATCCTTAAGCTGTTTGGTTGTAGTTGATAATTCTTGCGATAAATTTAAGGCTTCATTTGTAGAAATACTGTAAAAATTAGTTAAGAGTTGATCCAGTTGTTGATATTCATGCCAATTTTCGACCTTTTTTTTAGATTCGGGAAGCAAGGTTTCTCCTATATTACTAATTTCCTTTTTATCATCAATCTGAATTGAATCAATGTTGTCAAGGTTATTATTATTGGAATTACCTTCACTTTTAATACATGAGGCACAAAAGAATATGAGTAATATTAAGAATTCAATTTTCAAATATTTCATTTTAATTTCAGTCATTTTATAAATATACCTTGTCCTAAGTTAATTTATTCCTCAATTTTTAAGTTCTGTATTACCTAACTGAAATTTTTTAATCAAGTCATCACTGATTATAAAATTCGCTAACGAAGTTAACAATTATAGATTTGATTTGACAACTTTTTCAATGAATTCAATTTTTAAATTAAGTATATTTGATGACTATTTTATATAATAATAAATGGGTAATATCGTACTAGTAATTGGAGCTTGTGGGCAAATAGGAACAGAGCTTACTTTAAGTTTAAGGGAAGTTTACGGAAAGGATAATGTTATTGCCTCAGATATCCGCGAAGGGACAAATGAATTGATGGAAAGTGGAAAGTTTGAATTTGTGGATGCAACTGATAAGGAAGCAATAGTAAAACTTGTCAAAAAATACAAAATTACCGATGTTTATCTTATGGCTGCTATGCTTTCTGCAATGGGAGAAAAACATCCTCAAAAAGCGTGGAATTTGAATATGAATTCTTTGTTAACCATATTAGAAATAGCGAAGGAAGGCTTTATAAAGAAAATATTTTGGCCAAGTTCAATTGCAATATTTGGCAATTCTACACCTAAACAACATACACCTCAAAATACTGTAATGGAACCTACCACAGTTTACGGCATAAGTAAATTAGCCGGTGAGAGGTGGTGTGCGTATTATAAGAATAAGTTTAAAGTGGATGTAAGGGGTATTCGATATCCGGGAATTATAAGTTGGAAAACAGATCCAGGTGGAGGAACCACAGACTATGCCATAGAAATTTATCATGAAGCTATTAAAAATAATTTCTACGAATGTTTTATAGCGGAAAACACGCGTTTACCTATGATGTATATGGATGATGCTGTTAATGCTACCATAGATCTTATGAAAGCTGATGTCCCAGAAGAGTATTTGTCGTATAATATCTCGGCAATTGATTTTACTCCAGCCGAAATTGCCCTTTCTATAAAGAAACATTTACCAAATTTTAAGATCTCCTACTCACCAGATTTTAGACAAGAAATTGCCAAAAGCTGGCCAGAAAGCATAGATGATTCTAAAGCTAAAGAAGATTGGAACTGGCAACATTCATTTGACCTTGAGAAAATGACCAAAGTAATGCTCAAAAATTTAATGGAGAAATATAATTCTTAAATGGAACTAAAGCTTTTAAATACTTAATTATCATTTATTAACGATAAAAACTCATCAATACTTTTCGCTTTTTTGACATCAAAATCTCCAATTTTTGTACGCCTTAGAGATGCCAGATAGGCCCCGGTTTTCAAAGCCTTTCCAAAGTCATTGGCTAACGAACGTATATAAGTCCCCTTGCTGCATTTCACTCTAAATTCGATAATTGGCAAATTTATTTTTGTGATTTGAAATTCTGAAACAGTTACTTTACGAGATTGGATTTTGGTACTTTCTCCAGCTCTCGCCAGCTCATATAATCGCTTACCATCTTTTTTAATAGCCGAAAAAATAGGAGGTATTTGTTCAATTTCCCCCAAAAACTTCTTAGTAGTATTGATAATTAGTTCGTTATTAATATGCTCTGTCGGAAAATGTTCATTGACCTCTGTTTCCAGGTCAAAGGAAGGTGTTGTAGCTCCCAAATAGAAAGTCCCGGTATATTCTTTCTCTTGGGCTTGATATTCATCGATCTTTTTAGTGAATCTCCCTGTACATATTATTAATAATCCGGTAGCTAATGGATCTAATGTGCCCGCATGTCCGACCTTTATTTTTTTTAGGTTATATTTTTTTTTAATAGCCCAGCGTAATTTATTGACAACTTGAAAAGAGGTCCAATGTAAGGGTTTGTCAATTAAAATGACTTGTCCATTTAGAAGGTCTTCTGCTGTCATTTAATTATAAATTATTGCGTAAATAATAGCCAATAACCCAATGATAGCACAATAGATTGCAAAATAAGACAGTTTACTTTTTCTAACCAAGGTTATCATCCAGCTACATGCAAATAGCCCTGAAACGAACGCGGCAACAAAACCTACAGCCATGGTTCCTATTTGGGCATTTTCTAAACTGATTTCACCACCGAGTATATCTTTGCCCACTTTTCCTAAAATTAAAGGAACTACCATTAAAAATGAAAAACGGGCGGCTTTTGTCCGGTCAATTCCTAATAGAACTGACGTAGAGATAGTAGCTCCAGAACGGGAGATTCCGGGCAACATAGCAATTGCTTGAGATATGCCAATGATAAAAGCAGTAGAATAAGCAACATTTTTATTGGTGTTTTTTGCCCTGTCTGCCAAAAGCAATAAAACTGCTGTTACAAGTAACATGAAACCAACTAGCAATATTCTTCCGCCAAAAAAAGCTTCTAATTCTTTTTCAAAAAGCAATCCGACAACTGTTGCCGGAATCATAGAAATAATGATTTTAATTGAAAAGATCATTTCATCATTCCAGGTAAACTGAAATAAACCTTTTATGATTTCAACGACTTCTTTTCTAAAAACAACAATGGTACTTAAGGCAGTGGCAAAATGTAAAACAACTGTAAAGATCAGACTATCTTCGGGTAAGGAATTATCGCCAAATATTGCTTTCGCTAATTCTAAATGCCCACTGGATGATACTGGAAGGAACTCGGTCAATCCTTGGATCAACCCTAGAATAATGGCTTCTAAATAGTTCATTATTGTTTTTTAGGATTGGCAAAAATAGCATAAATTTCAACTGCTAAGCCAATAAGAACTAAAGTTGGTGCTAACCGAATTCTTCTAAAATTATAAATTTCTTCATTAAAAACAGATGGATCATCGCTTCCGCCACCAGCCATTAAAATAAAACCAACAGCAATAATCACTAATCCAACAAGCATAATAATATAATTTCGTTTACCGAAGATGAAGTCCATTTTAGGTTTTTCAGAGTTTTTTTGTTTAGCCATTTTAATAATAAAGTTGGTCGGTTCGTAAATTTAAAAAGCGTTGCGTTGCTAAAAATGCACTTATCCAGGTAATAATGATACCGATCATCAGGATGCCTCCAAAAAGTATGGCGAGCATTTCATAGTTTTCCAAAAAACCAAATTCAGGAAAATTATCATTTAAGTAATACAAAGCTCCTGCTAAGGCAACCATGGCAACTAATGCGCCGACAGCACCTAATTTAACACTACTCCAAACAAAGGGTCTACGAATAAAACGTTTTGTAGCGCCTACCATTTGCATTGTTTTTATAGTGAAACGCTTAGAATAAACAGAAAGTCTGATAGAGTTGTTAATTAAAAGCATTGCTATAATGGTTAAGATCCCGCTAAAGACTAAAACCCATAGACTTATTCGTTTAACATTTTTTGTGAGTAATTCAATTAATGGTTTATCATAAGAGACTTCAAAAACAGCTTCATTCTTGATTAACTCGGCCTCTATTTCACTCATTTTTTCGGGTGAAACAAAATCCGCTTTCAGGTAGAGGTCAATAGCATTTTTTAAGGGATTATATCCTAAGAATTCCATAAAATCTTCTCCATTTTCTTCAATAGCTATTTTGGCAGCTTCTTCTTTCGAAATATAGGCTATGGATTTGGTATAGATTTCACTTTTTAATACAGTCTGTAAGTTTTTTACGGTCTGATTGTCGGCTTCATCATTTAAAAATATGGTAATGGAAGCTTGTTCTTTAAAATAATCAGAGATCTTTTTTGTATTAAGCACCAAAAGGCCAAAGAGCCCTAATAAAAATAGAACAAAAGCAATACTAAAAATGACCGAGATATATGCTGACTGTAACCGTCTTTTTTGATGTTTTTCAAAAGAAGTGCTCATTGAAATAACCTATAAATTTTTGCTGCAATATACTTATTTATGTTCAATTTCCTGACACAATTCTATCAAAACGCCATTGGTTGATTTAGGATGTAAAAATGCCACTAGTTTATTATCTGCTCCTTTTTTTGGCGTATTATTTAATACAATAAACCCTTCTTTTTCAAGCCGTTTAATTTCTGAATCTATGTCATCTACAGCAAAAGCTATGTGATGTATTCCTTCACCTTTTTTCTCGATGAATTTCGCTATGGGACTATCGGGATTCGTAGCTTCTAATAATTCAATTTTATTGGGTCCGGCTTCAAAAAAGGAGGTTTTGACGCCTTCTGAAGCTACTTCCTCAATTTTATAATGGGGCAAACCAAATAATTGCTTAAATAATTTATTTGATTTTTCGAGATCTTTTACGGCAATGCCTATGTGTTCAATTTTTTTCATAATATTATGGCAAAGTTATATATTCACTTAATGATGCTGTTAATAATCGTCAAAAATATAGAATATTTAACGGTTATAAAGCTTATTTTTGCAAAATGGAAACGAATAGACAGAAAAAAATAGCAGGTGTTTTACAGAAAGATTTAGTAGATGTATTACAAAACGCTGCTCGTGAAGGAATGAAAGGGGTTATTATCTCAGTTACCAAAGTAACAGTTACCACAGATCTGTCGATCGCCAAGGTTTATCTCAGTGTTTTTCCAAAAGAAAAAAGAAAGGATGTAATTGATGGAATAAAATCAAATGCCCCATTAATAAAACATGAGCTGGCACAGAGAACGAGAAATCAATTACGCAGGATGCCCGAACTAACTTTTTACTTAGATGATTCTTTAGACTATATTGAAGACATCGATCAATCGCTAAGGGGTGATGTAGAAAATCCGATTAAGAATCCAGACCTACTCTCAAAAAGGCAAAAAAGATAAATTGAGATTTCCATTATACATAGCCAAACGTTATTTATTTTCTAAAAGCAGTAATAACGCCATTAATATTATTACATTAATTGCAGGATTAGGCGTTATCATTGGAACCATAGCTTTATTTATTGTGCTTTCTGTTTTCTCTGGGTTAAAAGAATTCAGTTTAGACTTTATTAAAGTTTCAGATCCAGATCTAAAAATTAGTGCTTTAAAAGGGAAGTCATTTTTATTCACAGATTCATTTGCGGCACATTTACAAGATAAAAGAATTGTAAGTTATAGCAAGGTTTTAGAAGAAAGAGCTTTTTTAAATTATAAAGATAAATCACACATAGCAAGTATTAAGGGTGTTGATGCCAACTATTTATTGGTAAACAATATTGATACTGCCATTTATATAGGCGATTGGTTCGATAAAGATGCGCTTAATACTGTGGTAATAGGTAATGGTATATCATCAATTTTATCATTGGGAACCTATGATTTTATAGAATCTCTAAAGGTTTATGTTCCAAAACCCGGGAAAGGATATATTAATAATCCGAAATCTGCGTTTAACCAAATTAACTTACAACCGGTTGGCATATTTAAACTTACCGAAGAACTAGATAAAAAATATGTGTATGCTCATATTGAATTAGCACAGAGTCTGTTGAACTATGAGCCTGATCAAATTTCTGCAATTGAACTAAAATTGGCTGTTAATGCCGATCAAAATGACATAATTCAGCAATTACAAAAAGACTTTGGGCAGGAATATAAAATTGAAACGAGAGAGCAGCTTAATGCCGTTTTTTACAAAATGTTAAATACCGAGAATTTAGTATCCTATCTCATCTTTACCCTGATCTTAATAATAGCCATATTTAACGTAATAGGAGCCATTGTTATGATGATATTAGATAAAAGAGAAAATCTAAAAACTCTATTTAGCCTGGGAGCTACGATTAAAGAAATTAAAAAAATATTTATTTATCAAGGTTTTCTATTAACTTTTTTCGGGCTAATGATCGGATTGTTTATTTCAATTTTAATAGTTGTACTACAAAAGAAGTTTGGTTTTATCATGATTACGTCGTCTTTGGCATATCCTGTAGAATTCAGATTGATGAATGTTTTCGTTGTATTTTTGACCATTATTGTATTAGGATACGTTGCAGCTAAAATTGCCAGTTCAAGGATTTCTCAAAAAATTGTTAGATAAAAGGTTAGTAATAAGTCCCTTCTTTTTGTTAGCATAAGCCTGAGTTTCCGACTTATAAATAATAATTAACTAATTTAGAAGTCGAATTTTTGAGATATGCAACTAAGACAGACCTATAAAATAAATGATCTAGACCTTCCTTTAGAGATTCACGTTAGTTTCGAGAAGGTATATTCACATTATAATAAATATTTAAAGGACAAAGAACATCCAAATTATAAGTTGGCAAAATCAATTTCTAAGGAGGTAAGTAAATATCCTGAGTTAATAGATGGGATAAATGACCTTGCCTTACTTCCAAATTACAGTCATCAAATTAATTTATTGCTCCATGGTATTTTTCCTGAGATATTAACTACTAACGAGATCAAATCGGCAGGTATTCCATTTGCCTTTGCCTCTTTTAAATTTTCAACACGTTTTGAGAATATCTTATCAAATGCAGGTGAAGATTTTGAATTCGAAATCAGGAATTTTGAAAAAAATGAACTTTATATTCATGCCTGTGTGATGATCCTCGCATCCTGCTACGGATATTTTATTGACCTAAAAAGGCCTTTTTATTATGAAATACCCGACAAGAAATTGGGAATAACAAAATATTACAGGGTTGCTTTTAACGCAGATCTGGCTGAAGTGATACGGAAAGAAGGTACGCCTGAGATCACAGAAGAAGATTTTAAATTATTGTTAGATAATTTTGATAATATAGAAGTTTGGAAAGAAAAATTCCCTCCAAACAGTTACCTATTCAAAGGATTTGGCATCATGAATCTTTTCGATGTGACAGCCGATCAAACTTTATCTTCCCTAAGGGATAATTTATTGCGGAAAGATGAAAATCTGATCCAGGATATGCAACAAAATCTTCGTGAATTTTACAATATTAAAGACCTCATGATCGGCTTTTCTGTATTCGATATTTCGTCGATGAAATTGGATTGCATGCGAGTTAAAAAATCTGAAAGTGTTATATTGAATAATGAAACTGAAATTCCCTGTGATAATTTTTTCTGTCAGGGGATCATGCAAAATGTTTTTAAGGAAAATAAGGATATTGCCATATCTGATGTTGAAAAATATGGGAGGGCAACAAAAGAGAATCAGTTTTATAAAAATTTAAAATCGAAAGGAATTCAAAGCATTATGCTTATACCTTTAAGTACTAGTGATGGTTTTTTTGCGCTCTTAGAAATAGCTTCACCGAGGCCTTATGAGTTAAATTCGATCAATAAGGATAAGTTAAGAGAAATTATTCCGGTTTTTGAAGCGGCCGTAAAAAGAACATCAGAAGAGCATCAAAATATTCTCGAAGCAACCATCCAAGAGCACTATACATCCATCCATCCTACAGTTAAATGGCGATTTTATGAAGCAGCAGAAAAATTCCATAACCATTATTCAATAGAAGTTGAAAAACCTAAATTAGATGATATCATATTTAAAGATGTATATCCGCTTTTTGGTCAGTCAGACATCAAAGGGTCTTCAATGGCGCGTAACGTGGCAATAAAAAAAGATCTGATTACACAGTTGAAATTAGCATTAGATGTGCTCGATAAAGCATGTCAAATAGAAACTATACCCATTTATAAGGAATTGATGTTTCGAGTAGAAGAATATTTAAATGAGGTAAAAGAGGGTTTAAATGCAGGAGATGAAATTGGAATTATAGATTTCTTGAAACGTGAAATTTATCCTGTTTTTAGCCATGCTAAAAAATTAGATTCAGACCTGGATAAGTTGGTAAAAGTATATATGGGCCGGCTTGATAAAAATTTACAGGTAGTTTATGAGCATAGAAAAGCATATGAAGAGAGTGTGAATTTACTGAATGAAAAAATGACCGGTTATCTCGACAGAAAAGAAGAAGAAGCACAAGCCATGTTTCCACATTATTTTGAACGTTATAAAACGGATGGGGTTGAGTATAATATGTATATAGGTCAGTCTTTGGTCAAAAACAAAGAGTATAATAACCTGTATTTGTACAACCTACGCCTTTGGCAATTACAGGTGATGTGTGAGATAGAAAATATGGCATACAAGCTAAAAGATAGTTTAGACCATAAATTAGAGATTGCGTCATTAATTTTGGTTCATAACAATCCATTAGCAATTAAATTCAGAATGGATGAGAAACAATTCGATGTAGATGGTGCCTATAATATACGTTATGAAATTATAAAAAAAAGAATCGATAAAGCTCATATTAAAGGATCTGAAGAACGACTGACCACGCCTGGAAAGATCGCTATTGTTTATTCACAAGATAAGGATGCAGAAGAATATAAAAAGTATATAAAATATTTGCAATCGAAAAATTTCTTAGGTAAAGTTGAGAAGTTAGAATTAGAAGATCTTCAAGGAGTTTCAGGTCTAAAGGCCTTGAGGGTTGAAGTGATTTATAAAGATAATTTCAATGAAAAAACTACCCTGACCATCGATCAATTAATAGAAGATATTAAAGCATAATAGCTTATGACCATAGAACAAAAAGCAGAGAACTTCGTTGTATCACTGTTAAACGAAAAATTACCTAATCACTATATTTATCATAATATAAGTCATACGAAGAGGGTGGTGAATTTTATCAAGGAAATTGCTGAAGACGAAAAAATTGCTAAAAGAGACGTTCAAATATTAGAATTGGCCGGTTGGTTTCATGATGTTGGATATATAAAAGGAAATGATGATCATGAAATTAATAGTGCGCAAATTGCACACGATTTTTTAAAAAAGGAAAAAATATCTTCTGAAACCATTGAAAAAGTAAAGAAGTGTATTTTAGTTACAACGAATACAGAAGAACCTAAAAATATATTTGAAAAGATTATTCTAGATGCCGATTGTGGTCACCTTGGAAATAAAAATTATTTTGAGGTAAGTGAATTATTGCGAGAAGAATGGATTTTGCTTGGTAATGATCCTTTAACCGGCATTGAATGGATAGAAAATAATATAGATTTTTTTACCAAAAGACATCAATATTATACAGATTATGCTATAAATAATTGGCAGGCTACCAAAGATAAAAACTTAGCTCAACTTTATAAGTCATTAAAAAAATTAAAAAAAGAACAAGATAAAAATAAGCAGAAGTCAGAAGAAATAAAACTAAAAAAACAAAAGGCAAGAACTCCTGAGCGAGGTATAGAAACAATGTTTAGGGTCACGCTTAGAAACCATATTAATTTAAGCAATATTGCCGACACAAAAGCGAATATTTTGTTGTCGGTAAATGCTATAATTATTTCATTAGCACTATCTAATTTAATACCTAAATTAGATAATCCGTCTAATCATTATTTAATTATTCCTACGTCAATATTTGTTGTTTTTAGTTTGGTTTCTATGGCACTTTCGGTTGTGGCAACAAGACCTAATATTACTAGCGGAAATTTCACCAAAGAAGACGTAAAACAAAAAAAAGTAAACCTATTATTCTTCGGGAACTTTCATAAAGTGAAACTCGAAGAATTTGAATGGGCAATGGGAGAAATGATGAAAGATCGAGATTATTTGTATTCATCGATGACCAGAGACCTGTATTATTTAGGCCTGGTTTTAAATAAGAAATATAAAATATTAAGAATTACCTACACTATATTTTTAATTGGTATAGTAGCTTCCGTGGTAGCTTTTGCAGTGTCTTTTAAGCTCGCAAACCCTTAATTAATAACTAAGCTTATGGGAATTATTTACAAATATTTCATCATACTTTTTTTGTTTATTTTACCCAGTGCTTGTGCAACTTATAACACCCAGATTAAAAATAATAATTTTAGCACTCAATTTCCTGATAAAGAAATTGACCATACTTTTTATTTAATTGGTGATGCCGGAAATTCAGCAATAGGAACTTCAACCATTGCATTGCAATCATTTAAGCAAAATTTATCAAAAGCATCAAAAAATAGTACAGCCATATTTTTAGGTGATAATATTTATCCGAAAGGGCTGCCAAAAAATGGTCACAAAAACAGGGCTTTCGCTGAACATCAGTTAGATATTCAAACAGAGGCGGTTCAAAATTTTAAAGGAGAAACTATATTTATACCCGGTAATCATGATTGGTATTCGGGATTAAGTGGATTAAAACGTCAAGAAAAATATATTGAAGAAATATTAGGCAAAAATACCTTTTTGCCGGTTAACGGATGTCCAATTGAAAACAGACATATTAGCGAAGATATTGAGCTTATTATTATTGATAGTGAATGGTATTTAACCAATTGGGATTCACATCCAACGATCAATGATGACTGTGAAATTAAAACAAGATCAAAATTCTTTGATGAGCTTGAAGGATTGATTAAAAAAGCAAGAGGAAAGACAACACTTATTGCATTGCACCATCCGATGTTTACCAATGGTTCTCATGGCGGACAATATAGTTTTAAATCACATTTAACACCTTTACCAGTACTGGGATCGCTTAAAAACCTGATCAGAAAGACATCAGGAATTTCTCCTGCCGATATTCAAAATAGTAGATATAATGAGTTTAGAAAGAGAATAATAACCTTATCACAAGAAAATGATAAAACCATTTTCATTTCCGGGCATGATCATAATTTACAGTATCTTGTTAAGGATAATATACCTCAAATAGTCAGTGGTTCGGGCTCAAAAAAAACAGCGACGCGAAATGTAGATGGTGAATTCTCATCAAGCGATCCTGGTTTTGCTATATTGGATGTCTTTAAAGATGGCTCTTCAGTAGTACGATTCTATACGGCCAAAGGCGATAATTTATTATTTCAAAAAGAAATATTTAAAGCCAATGAAAAGATTGATTTAGGAAATTACGACTCTCATTTTTCAAGTAAAGTAAAAGCTTCCGTTTATAGCAAGGATGAAATTACAAAAAGCAAATCTTTTTCATGGCTATGGGGAGAACGGTATCGCAAATATTTTGGAACAGAAATTTTAGCGCCTACTGTTAATTTAGACACACTTTATGGAGGTTTAAAACCAGTGAGAAAAGGTGGCGGGCATCAGTCTAAATCATTAAGATTGGTTGATAATGATGGTAAAGAATATGTAATGCGTGCTTTACGTAAAAATGCTGTTCAATATTTACAGGCGGTTGCATTTAAGGATAAATATATCGAAGGCCAATTTAACGATACCTATACCGAAAAATTACTCATGGATGTATTTACAGGTTCGCACCCTTATGCACCCTTTACTATTGCCACCTTATCCGATGCCCTTGGTATATATCATACTAATCCTATATTGTATTATGTGCCTAAACAGCTTGCTCTGGGAGATTATAATAGCGAATATGGCAATGAATTATACATGATCGAAGAAAGGGCTTCTGATGGCCATGGCAATTTAGAAAGTTTCGGATATTCCAACACACTGATAAGTACAGATGACCTGTTAAAAAACCTTCGAAAAAATGATACTCATTATGTTGATGAGCGAGCTTATGTTAGAGCTAGGTTGTTTGATATGCTGATAGGCGATTGGGATAGGCATGAAGATCAATGGAGGTGGGCGGTTTTTAAGGATAAAAATGGCAACGATATGTATCGTCCGGTTCCCCGTGATAGAGATCAAGCTTTTTCTATTATGGCAGATGGGTTTTTATTAAATATCGCAACTACATTGGTGCCGGCGTTGAGGTTGATGCAAAGTTATGATGAAGAATTGAGGAGTCCTAAATGGTTTAATTTAGAACCTTACCCTCTTGATATGGCATTGATAAATAACGCCGACAGAACATTGTGGGAGGCACAAGCAAAACATATACAGCAGAATTTGACTGACTCTATTATAGATAAAGCATTTACATATTTCCCTGAAGAGGTTAATGATGAAACGGTAGATATTATTAAGAGAAAACTTAAAGGCAGAAGAAGTAATTTAAATTTAATTTCTGATAATTATTATCGTCATATTAATAAGTATGCGGTTATAACCGGAACTGATAAAGATGATTGGTTTGAACTTGAGCGGATGCCCAATGGTAAAACAAAAGTTACCGCTTACAGAATTATTAATGGAGTAAAGGGACGAATAATTCATGATAGAATTTATAACAAGACAGAAACCAAAGAAATTTGGATTTATGGTCTTGACGATGAAGACAACTTTGAAGTAAAAGGAAATGGGGATAACTACATAAAAATACGTCTTGTTGGGGGTCAAAATAATGATCGTTACCATATTTCAAATGGCTCAAAAACGTTCGTGTACGATTTCAAGTCTAAGAAAAATACCTTGATCAATAAAAAGGGTCGAATACGATTTAAAGATGATTATGAAACCAATATTTATAATTACAAAAAACTAAAGAATAGCAGTAATCAGTTTATTCCAACTATAGGGTCGAACCCTGACGATGGTTTTAAATTTGGATTGAGTAATACCTTTACCTTATACGGATTTGAACGTAACCCATTTACGCAACAACACACGCTCGCAGCATCTTATTATTTTGCTACAAGGGGTTATGATATTAGTTATAATGCCGAGTTTGCAAATATTATAGGGAATATGAATCTGGGCATTGAAGGAAAATTTACCAGCCCAAATTTTAGCAGTAACTTTTTCGGTTTTGGAAATAGCACTCCTAATTTTGATGATGATCTGGGATTAGATTATAACAGGGTAAAATTACGAACCATCAAGATATCACCTACTTTGATTTGGAGAGGGATTTCCGGAGCTAGTTTTAAAACTGCCATTTCTTATGAGTCTGTGGAGGTTGAAGAAACTGAAGGTAGATTTATTAATGACTATCTGAATACAAATGACGGAATTAGCCAAGCCTTTTTTGGCGGAGAGGTAACATATCAATATGAGAATTATGATAATAAGGCATTCCCAACTTTAGGAATGATGACTTCCTTAAAAGCTGGGTTTAAAATAAATGAAAAGGATCTCGATAGAGGATTTGCTTATTTAATTCCTGAAATCGGTTTCGATAATAAACTAGTGTCAAACGGAAGGTTGGTATTAGCAACAAAATTGAAAGCACATTTAAATTTTGGAGATGATTTTGAGTTTTATCAGGCGGCAAATATTGGAGCAAATAATGGCCTAAGAGGTTATAGAAATGAACGGTTTACAGGTAAAAATGCTTTTTTTCAAAATACAGATTTACGATTTAATTTCAGAAAGTTAAAAACTGGATTGATACCATTACAAATAGGATTATATGGAGGTTTCGATTATGGTCGGGTTTGGGTAGCTAATGATTTAGTATCCGATCCGGATTATAATAGCGAAACTTGGAATACTTCCATTGGTGGTGGCATCTTTGTGAATGCCGCTGATATGATAACCGGTAATTTATCATTCTTTAATTCAAGTGACGGGCTACTTGTCGCATTTACCTTTGGTTTTGGGTTCTGAAACTGCTTTATTGTTCTAATAATCATGTTTTTATGACAATACTTTCAAATTTTTGTCATAAATTATCGTTCTTAATTTAAGAGAATTAATATTGAATGAAGAACCTGCTTGTTTTTATTATCATTATTTCATTTTGTCAATCAATATTTTCTCAAAATAGAACCATAGAAACTACCGGAGATGTTTTACTATTTGCCTTGCCAATAACAGCTATTGGTTCATCAATTATTGCTGGTGATGGTCAAGGAACCTTGCAATTTTCTAAAGGGTTTTTATTAAATCAGACTTTAACAATTGGATTAAAAATTATTGTTAAAAAGCAAAGACCAAATATGGAAAATTATAATGCTTTTCCTTCCGGCCATACTTCCACAGTTTTTCAAAGCGCCTCATTTATTCAAAAAAGGTATGGTTGGAAATATGGAATTCCGGCTTATTTATTGGCGGGTTTCACTGGTTATAGTAGGCTCAACGCAGAAAAACATGATATCTATGATGTGCTGGCAGGGGCTGTGATAGGAATCGGGAGCACATACCTTTTTACAACCCCTTATCAACAAGAACATATGGAACTCACATTTAATAGTGTAGAGGGCGATTTCTTGCTCGGGTTTAAGTATACATTTTAATGGCTTTATTATTATTTGTCATTATCTTCGCAATCAAATTAAATAACCTGTGATAAATGAGGTCCATC
>CBDUPN010000004.1:0-56382 GCA_965369125.1 uncultured Aureibaculum sp.
TCTGGTAACTACTTTACAAGGTGATGGGCCATTTACCGTATTTGCACCGACCAATTATGCTTTTGAAGGTTTAGATGATATTCCAGAAGGAGATGATTTAAAAGAAGTATTGTTATACCATGTTTTAGCGGGTAAATATACAGCTGAAGATTTATTAGAAGAGCAAACAGTTACAACGCTACAAGGATCAGATATTACCATTCAGATGGAAGATGATAAAATAATTTTAAATGGTTGTGTTACATTATCTGTAGCCAATATCGAGGCATCAAATGGTATAGTACATGTTATCAAAAGAGTATTAATTCCTACTGATACGCATTGATATATGGTATTAAATTAAATAAAGAATCCCGGTTAAACGCTGGGATTTTTTATTGATATTTATACAAACAGTAAGTAGGATCAAGAAGCTCAACGATAGCAGTTTTTTCTATGATTTAAATGAATCTCCGGCAAAGGGAGTTTCAAAACACGCTCAAGTTTCTATTATTTTTCAAGGGTCATTACCTGTGAGATGACCTTTATGGGTAATGATAAAAATAGGATACTAAGGAATAATAATTTAATAATATACAGGTTTATAGGGCTATATATTTTGTGCTTTAGAAAAGCTAATTCATAATACATTGGTGTCTTGTGATCGCCTTAAGAAAGGAAAACTTGTTTTTAAAATTACACAAGATTTAGTTATTTAGCGTATTTCTAATTTGTTATTATTGAGCATGTTCAATATAAATTGGTTCATATTATAGGATTCTAAACTTAGCTAAACAATAGCTCAATAATTCATATAAAATTATTTTTTTAATTATCTTTATTGTTTAATTAATATAGATTTTCTTATGATGAAAAATAAAATTTTATATACGCTTTTAACAATCTTATTTTCAGGTATTATTTATTCTCAAAGTTCAGATTCAAGCATTAATATAGGAGATGTTTTTATATTGGGGGAAGTAAGTAACAATAATTATAAACATATAAATTTTCCGAGACCGAATATTATCATTAAAAAGGGCGGGATTGCTAATTATGAGAATATTAAAGGTAAAAGGGTGGAGATTAAGTCAATTAACAAAAAGAAAGATGGAACTTTAATCGCAACTATTAAACTAACATCTAATAAGTTATTTTTTAATAGCCACAAATATGTAACCGTAGATATCAAGGAGGCAATAAGTAAAAAAGAATTATTAAAGATTTAATACATATAAAATTATTTTAAGGATTTCAATTAGTTAAAGCATTGTATACTTTTAAGAATTAGGTCATTAAGCTTATTACTGGTGGTATAATCCTCATGTAATTCCGTTTGGCCTTTAGATTGAACTTAGTTATATATGATCTATCCCTTAATAATAGTTAAAGCATTCATTTGTCGAATAAGTTCCACCGAAGGGTTATGGCTATTAACTATTTACTCTGTGTTTGCATTGAGTTAAGAGAATGCAAATTTTGGAAAGTTGCTCTCAACTAAATTTTTTAAATTCGTCTTGCGGTCTATATTATTATTTCTCAAAAAGAAAGCAAGGCATACGCGGGAGCGTAATCACCGGAAAACCATAGTAATAATTAATTCAAGAATGATCATAAGTAAATTTTAAATGGCCTCATTAAAAAAAATTATTCCGTTTCTTGTTCTATTAGGGGCAGTCTATTGGTTCTTTTTTAAGTCTCCAACGAACAAGCTCATAGATAAAAATGCTACCGAAGAGACTGTTAATTTATTTAATAATTTAAAAAGGTTATCAGTAAACCATACGCTTTTTGGCCATCAACATGCTACAGAATATGGCCGGGGCTGGCAAGGTGATAAAGATCGCAGTGATGTAAAATCGGTAGTGGGTTCGCATCCGGCGGTTATTGGGGTAGATTTAAGTGGTCTGTCTGGACAATCTGAAAGAGATATCAAGAAATATGAAAGTGATCTAAGACAAAATGTAATCGACACTTACGAACGAGGGGGGATTACCACCATTTCATGGCATTTTACGAATCCGGTTTCTAAGGATGGCTTTTACTGGAATGATTCCATTTCTATACCAGCTGTAAAATATATCATTCCCGGTGGTGATGCCCATGAAAAGTACAAAGTAATTCTTGACAGAATTGGTACTTGGGCTAAGAGTTTAAAGGCATCTGACGGAAATATTGTACCTGTTATTTTTCGACCATATCACAAATTTGACGGCGATAAATTTTGGTGGGGTAAATCCCATTGTACACCGGAAGAATTTATTGAACTCTGGCGCTTTACAGTAACTTATCTAAGAGATGAAATTGGAGTACATAATTTTATCTATGCCTATTCATCAGATAATAATTTTGATTCGGAAGATGAGTATTTAGAACGATATCCGGGAGATGATTGGGTAGATATGGTTGGAATGGACAATTATGCCGATCTCGGACGTGATCAATATGACCTTGAAACCGCCATTAAAAAATTGAAGATCGTTTCCGATTTTGCCATCAAAAAAGGAAAGTTAGCTGCCTTTACAGAAACAGGTTTGGAATCGATAACACATGTTAAATGGTGGACAGAAGTGCTACTAAAAGTTCTAAAAGCAGATGGCTTACAACTTAGTTATGTTCTGGTATGGCGGAATGATGTACATAGTTCTACACACTATTATGCACCGTTCCCAAGACATTCGAGTTCTTTAAGTTTTATTGACTTTTTTAATGATAAGCTCACTCTGTTTGAAAAGGACCTTAAAAATATTTACAAGAGATAATAATCATTACATGATAAGCGAACATCATTTTTCAGACTTTATAAAAGTAATGGAACTAGTATTTACGCAGTAACGTTTCCCTGTGGTTTCTTTGGGGCCATCGTCAAAGATATGGCCTAGGTGTCCATCACATTTGGTACAGGTAATTTCAGTTCTTATCATTCCATGGCTTAAATCTCTTTTGAGGTCTATGGTACCCGGAATGGCATCATCAAAAGATGGCCAACCACAATCTGATTGATATTTACTATTCGATTCAAATAATTGTGCACCACAAGCCGCGCAAACATAGGTACCTTTTTCGAAATGATTGGTATAACCATAATCACCAGGCCTGTCTGTACCTTTTTGGCGCAGTACATAATATTGTTGAGGAGTTAAAATTTGTTTCCATTCAGCCTCCGTTTTAACTACTTTATCAGTCTTATCTGTCATTTCCTTAGTTTCTGTATTTTTTTGCTGAGCATTACCATTGCAACTTAACAAGATAGTGGTCATCATAACAATTAATAATCCTTTCATATTACTTTAATTATCTTTAATAAAATCGATGATCTTATCAATTACCTTTTGATCCCTAAAGATTCTTCTGTGGCCAAGGCCATTCGTAACCAGCAATTCACCTTTTGATAAATTTTGACGTATTTTATAAGCAGAACTTACATCTACATCAACATCCTGTGTATCATGTAATACCAATGTTGGGATATTCACTTTTTTTGCATTAATTGCAGCTGAAGCAGATTCGATATCACGATTCAGAATGGATCGCATTCTTTTTTTTACCTTCGTAGCTATAATAGGTTTTAACTCTAATTTTCTTATAAATTCATCGACAATACTATTTATAGAACTAGCTATACCTATAGTTATCAGCTTGTTAACAAAAGGATTTTTTGCCTGCACATCAAGCAAGGCAATGCCACCAAAAGAATGCCCAATGGCAGCTTCAAAAGGTCCGTATGTGTCATTAATATAGTTTATAGCAGCCACGTATTCGAGCAGGTCGGTTGTTTTTCCACTCGAAAGCCCATGAGCTGGAGCGTCGAAACTAATGACCATCATACCATTTTCCAACAGTTTATCTGCAATATCGTACAACTGTGTTCCTCTGCCAGACCAACCATGGGTCAATAGTATTTTTGTTTTAGAATATCCATAAACATATACCATAACCTCCTTTTCTATTGCAGGAATTGGTACCAACTCATTTTTTGCACTTTCTCGCATCATCAATTCCCTTTCGGGTGTATTAAATAAAGGAGGCCTACCAAATAATTTTAGAGCAAAACTTGTAGCTAATGATTTTGAAAAGAACTGTAGAACTTTTCCTGTTCTGATAATATCTTTACGTACTTCGAAAGTTGGTTTTTTTGGTATGGAATTTGACTTACCTTTCATAGGAACGAAATTAAACAAAATTTGTATATTTACTTTGATAACAATAACAATAATATAGTATGAAAAGGGTAATTTCTTTAATGTTGGTTTTTTTATTTTTAGTTAGTTGTAGTACCGTGCCAATTACTGGTAGAAAGCGTGTTAATATTGTGAGTGATGCTCAAATATTACCAGCTAGTTTTGCACAATATTCTGGTTTTTTAGCAGAAAATAAGCTTTCGTCAGATAATTCGAAAACAAAGGAGATAAAAGATGTAGGAGCTAGAATATCGGGTGCTGTAGACAGATATATGCGGGCCAATGGTATGACCGCTGAAGCTGAAAGCTATCGCTGGGAATTTAACTTAATAGAAGATAAAACAGTTAATGCTTGGTGTATGCCGGGCGGTAAGGTAGTTTTCTATACCGGAATATTACCTATTTGTGCAAATACAGATGGTATTGCTGCCGTGATGGGTCATGAAGTGGCACATGCTTTCGCTAAACATGGTCAGGAAAGAATGACAAGCGCCTATGGGCAACAGCTTGGAGGGGTGGCCGTAGCCATAGGTACTGGAAATAAGGACCCCAGAACACAGCAACTTTGGAATACTATTTATGGGGTAGGGTCCCAAGTAGGTATGTTAGCTTACAGCAGAACACATGAAACTGAAGCCGATAAATTAGGTGTTGTATTTATGATCATGGCAGGTTATAATCCGGCCGAAGCAGTAAATGTTTGGGTAAGAATGAGCCAACGGGCAGATGCTCAAAATGCACCACCCGAATTTTTAAGTACGCACCCTTCCAATCAGACAAGAATAAAGAATTTAAGAGATTGGATACCTCAGGCCAAGGTAATTGCTAAAAAATTAAATGCTCAAAATCTGGCAAATTAATTTTGAAAATAAATTAGTACATTGTGAGCCATTCTTAGCCAAGAGTGGCTCTTAATATTTTTGAATGTTACAAAAAGGAAGTAAAAAACTTATCAATGCCTGGGCGTTTTATGATTGGGCAAATTCTGTTTATTCACTTGTCATTTCTACTGCAGTTTTCCCTATTTATTATAGCACTTTAACGGAATCATTTTCTAATGTTGAGGGTAAAATAAGTTTTTTAGGAACAGAATGGACGCCAACAACACTATATAACTATACTTTAGCACTTTCATTTTTATTGGTGGCGTTTATATCTCCTTTTTTATCAGGAATAGCAGATTATACAGGTAACAAATTAAAATTTTTAAAGACATTTTGTTTAATTGGCTCATTATCAGTAATGAGTTTATTTTTTTTTGTAGGTAAAGATACGCTTTGGGTTGGACTGGTATTTACAATTTTTGCAAGTATTGGCTTTTGGGGCAGTATTGTTTTTTATAATTCTTATTTGCCTGAAGTTGCTTTTCCTGAACAACAAGATAAGGTGAGCGCAAAGGGATTTATTTATGGATATACAGGCTCTATTTTGTTGTTATTATTCAATTTAGTAATGATTATGAAACCTGCCTGGTTTGGTTTTGCAGATTCATCAATGCCCACAAGATTAACTTTTCTTTTAGTTGGTATTTGGTGGTTGGGATTTGCGCAGATCACCTTTAAAAGATTGCCAAATAATATTTATAATAAAAAACCTGAAAAGGATTATATCTGGAAGGGTTTTAGAGAGTTAAAAATTGTATACCACGATCTGGTAAACTATCCTCAATTAAAAATATTTCTATCATCATTTTTCCTCTTCAGTTTAGGTGTTCAAACCATAATTTTAATGGCAGCTGTTTTTGGCAGTAAGGAGTTAGGGCTGCCAACTACCAATCTTATTGCTACTATTTTATTAGTACAGATAGTTGCTATTTTTGGGGCATATATCTTTTCTAGATTATCTCATAAGGTTGGTAATTTACCCACACTTAAAATTACCATTGCCGTTTGGTGTATCGTCTGTTTTATAGCTTATATGCTTGATAAGGATCAAAAAAATATTGAAATCTATTTTTATACTTTAGGAGGTCTAATCGGTTTGGTTATGGGGGCAATACAATCACTTTCCCGTTCAACATATTCAAAATTACTACCTGAAACCGAAGACCACGCTACCTATTTTAGTTTTTACGATGTTACCGAAAAGATGGCCATTGTATTCGGGATGATCGTGTTTGGTTTTTTAAATTCTGTTACCAATTCTATGCAATTGAGCGTATTGTTCTTGGCAATTTTCTTTTTTACTTCATTTGTAGTATTGAGTTATGTGAAAAAGACAAAATATGTTCACTAAAACATTTGATTATATCGTTGTTGGAGGAGGTATTGTTGGCTTAGCCACCGCCTATAAATTACAATTGAAATTTCCGGAAAGATCCATAGCCATTTTGGAAAAGGAAGAAAGGATAGGGAAACATCAAACCGGAAGAAATTCAGGTGTTATCCACTCAGGCATCTATTATACCCCGGGTTCTTATAAAGCGAAAAACTGTAGGAACGGCAGGAACCAGCTTGAATCTTTTGCTAAGAAATATAATATTTCACATGACATTTGTGGGAAGATCATTGTGGCTACCTCTCAATCTGAATTACCAATTCTTAAAAATATTTATCAAAGGGGATTGGAAAACAAGACCGAGGGTATATGCTATTTAAATAAATCAGAAATAAAAGAAAAAGAACCTTTTATAGAAGGTATTAAGGCTATTTGGGTACCCACAGCCGGAATTATTGATTATGTTGAAGTAGGTACTAAATTGGTAGATCTGATATCAAGTATAAACAAGAACAGTAAGCTGATAACCAATTGCGAGTTTTTAACTTCAAAGATCGTGAATAACGAAAACAGGATTGAAACCAGTCAGGGAACTTTCAAAACCAATAGCATTATTTTTTGCGGAGGCTTGCAGGCCGATAGATTGGCAAAAAAATCGAAGATAGATCTCGACATGCAAATTGTAGGTTTTCGTGGCGATTATTATGAGCTAACGGATATTGCCAAACATAAAATTAATAATTTGGTATATCCCGTTCCCGATCCGAATTTCCCTTTCTTAGGGGTCCATTTTACCAGAATGATCGATGGAAGCATAGAATGCGGCCCGAATGCGGTTTTTTCATTTAAGCGGGAAGGATATACTACAACGAGTTTTAGTTTAAGGGATACGATCCAAGCGCTGACTTTTGCAGGTACCTGGAAATTATTTAATAAACACTGGCGCAAAGGTCTTGATGAGTATAAACGCGCATTTTCAAAAGTCTTATTCGTTAAGGCCCTTAAAAAACTTATGCCGTCAATTAATATTCAAGATGTTCAACCCTCAAGAGCAGGGGTAAGGGCACAAGCCTTAGACTATAAAGGCAATATGGTAGATGATTTTATGATCATTGAAGATGGCAAGAATATCCATGTAATAAATGCACCTTCACCGGCGGCAACTTCATGCTTAGCTATCGCAGACGAAATTCTAAAAAGAATAAATTGACCTTTTACTTCTTGGCATCCGTTACCGAAATCCCTTTTTCGGCAAAATTCTTAAAATCTACTGCATATTTCATTGATTGTTTTTTAAATGCCCCAGGCATTAAAAACCCCATCATCTTCATCATAAAGCCTTCAAATTGAAATTCACTTTTTGAGATCCACTTGGTATACCCTTCGGGAGTATCTTCAAAAAAGTTCTCCTGAATATTATGTACACCCTTTGCATCATAGTGAGCATGAAATTCATCAGGGAAATTACTTTTGGTAATGGTTTCTATCATTTCTATTTCTCGCTTTCCCATTTTATATTTTAAATTCATTTTGGCGCCTGTTTTCCCTGGTTCACCCGACAAATGTTCTGCGCTAACAAGTCCGCGCTGCCAATGTTTCATGTTCTCTGTGCTATCGAGTTTTTTGATCACTTCTTTCCTCGGAAGTTCAATAATGATCTCGGTTGTATATTTCATAATAAATTAATTTTACATCTTAAAGTTAATAAAAAAAGTGGATGCCATGCATCCACTTTTATTTTATGAAACTCTAAAGACGTTTTTGAGACGTTAATTTATTGGTACTAGCCTAATATCGTTTCGATTTTTTTTTACCTCTTTTAGGTTTGCTAAAATTGGAATCTGTAAATGATGATCCGAACTTCTTTTTACCTTCAGAACGCCTTCTCTTGCCGCTTCTTCCCCGTTGTTTTGGCTTGGTTGTAACTTCTACTATGAGAGATCTACCGGCAAATTCAGCATTTTTAAAAGATTTCAATACAGCTTCTTCGTACGCTTTATCAATTTCGAAGAACGAAAAACTCTTTAAAATTTCTATTTGGCCAATTTCAACATCATTCTTATTTAGATTTTCATTGATCAAGCCCATTAATTTTGCAGGGTTAATCTTATCCATCTTACCAAGATTGATATAAAAACGGGTAAAATTTTCATCGCCACTTCTGGTGGTCCGCTCACGGGAATCATCACCATTTAGGTCATCGGCATCTTCGTAATAAGATAAAAACTGATTGAATTCGATCGAGACAAATCGTCTAATCAATTCTTCCCTGCTAATTCCTTCTAATTGGGCATATATGCTTTCTAAATAACTCGCAATTTGTTCATCATTAACTTCTACATCCTTAACTTTTTCGATAAGTTTAAATAATTGTTTTTCACAAATATCCCTGCCATTGGGTACTTGCATCTGAACAAATTTCTTACCTATTTTATTTTCAATAGGTTTTAATTTATTTTTCTCTCTATTATTAATAATGGCAATCGATATACCCATTTTTCCTGCTCTTCCTGTCCTTCCACTTCTATGAGTGTATGACTCAGCCTGGTCTGGTAATTTATAATTAATAATATGGGTAAGATCATCAACATCTAAACCTCTTGCCGCCACATCAGTAGCAACTAAGATCTGTAATTGCTTAGACCTGAATTTTTCCATTACAATATCTCGCTGAGCTTGAGAAAGATCTCCATGTAAAGCATCAGCATTATAACCATCTTTTATTAATTTGGCCGCTACATCTTTTGTTTCTCTACGAGTTCTGCAAAAAACAATTCCATAAATATCAGGGTTGATATCAGCAAGTCTTTTTAAAGTAGGGTAACGATTTCTTTCTGAAGCTAAATAGAATTCATGGGTGACATTTTCTGCACCTACATTACGCTTACCAGCACTTATTTCAACTGGTTTATGCATATATTTTTTAGCGATGGCGTCTACTTCTTTCGGGAAGGTGGCCGAGAATAACAAGGTTTGTTTATCTCTAGGGGTCACTTCTAAAATTTGATCAAGATCTTCCTTAAATCCCATATTGAGCATTTCGTCTGCTTCATCTAATACTACATATTGAATATGAGATAGTTTGAGTTGCTTACGTTTTATAAGATCGACCGTTCTTCCTGGTGTTCCAACTACAATTTGAGCTCCCTTTTTTAAACCTCGAATTTGGTCATCGATATTTGCACCGCCATAGACGGTAACCACATTTAAATTTTTGAGGTATTTTGCATATTCCTCAATATTCTTACCGATCTGAATGGCCAGTTCCCTTGTAGGGGATAAAATAATGGCCTGTGTAGTACCACTTTGGATATCTAACTGTTCCAGAATGGGCAAGCTAAAAGCAGCAGTTTTACCAGTACCTGTTTGTGCAAATGCTTTTAAATCGCTTGCAGAATTTAGGATTTGTGGAATTGATTTTTCTTGAATAGGCGTAGGAGCCTCATACCCTAGATCTGTCAGGGCATTGACAATAGCTTGACTTAGGCCAAGCTCCTTAAATAAAGACATATAATAAATTTATCAAACTAAGGCTCCAAATTAAAATGCACGTTAGCAGATAAATAAGCCTTCTGTTTATGAATTTGCAAAAGTAATCTAATTTTAGTCAATACAACTATAAATCAGTTTTTATTAAGATTTTTGATTTGATGTTCGAAATGCCTGCTCGATAAATGTGTCATATTATTCATAACAACACCATTTTTATCTACGATGATCGCGCGGGCAAAGTTAACATCTAACCATTCATTGCCCTTATCTACGCAATATTGGTTATCGGGATTCATTTTCTTACTAGAAATATATTTTTTCCAATTGTATTCGTTGTTTTTAGAATTGATCCCTATAAATAGGAATTCTGGATACTTTTGCTCCAGATAATTAACACGTTTTGCCAAGTTTTCTATCTGCCTCAGATCTTTGGGCCATGTATATAATATTGTATTATTATTTTTAATGATTTTTCCTAATGTGGCATTTTCTCTATTAAAATCATAAACATCAATTTCGGGTAATTTCTGACCTGCAGGAGTCATTTCTGATGCCCTTATTAAGTGGGATATCTCTGCCACACTTTTTTCATCGGTACAATGGTCAAAAAATAAACGTTGTGCCATCTCTTTCTCTTCCTGAGTAGAATTTTCATCCAACAGGGTTAGCCACATGCCCTCGTGTAAAAACTTATTTTTTACTTCATCCAATTTAATATTTTCAACAGCCGCCTTCATAAAATTAAGCTCCATAGTACTCTTATGGTCATCGATTATCTGCTTTTCATAAGCCAAATGATATAAATAGGTACGTACATAGTCTCGATGTGGATAAAAATTGGCCAATTCTTTATCGTTGATATCTATATTTTTTCTAAACTTATAGAATGCCGGGCTTATTTGAGGATAGTGATCTGATCTTATAGCTTTTTTATGCCTATATGGATAGGCTTCTTTCTTGCGATATAAAGGAAAATAAATTACTTCTTCGGCGATTTTTTCAAAAAGGGGTGAATTATCAGTAATTTCTTGCTTAAATTGATCGTAAAATAATTTCTTTCGTTTCTGAACAGAATCAATTTTTAATTCGAAAAGGCTATCATTAAGATGATAATAGTCGAAAAATAATTTATCCTCTTTTTCATTTTCTAAAAAAAGATTGATCAAAAAGTTATTTCTTTCGGCGCCTTTGCCACTAAACACCAAGGATTCATCAAAATCCCATGTATTTATCCTGATGAGCAAGCTATCTTTTGGTTCTAAATAAATAAACTGTAATTCAGGCCCATGTGTAAAAGTGTACAATCCGGTTTTTATGGAATCCAATTCCATTAAGAACTTGTTGTTATCACCTAATTTGGCAGAATCCAGTACTTTATCATCTTTAGAAATAAAAACCTTATCCGATTTCGGATTGATAATTTGCCCGCCGAAATAAGTAGTATCATTTTGTTTATGATCGCCCTTGCATCCAAAAAATAATACAACGGAAAACAGCAAAGAAAAATACTTCATTAAACTTTTTATATTAAGAATGATGTTAATTTTATGATATTCACTAGATAACGATTCAAAATTAGCCATAAGCCTTGAGCAAAATAGTTAATTAGATGTTAAATTATAAACTCCATTTCCTCGTTATTTATGGACTATTTCCTTACTTTTGCCAAAATTTTAAAATCACATTAATGTTAACAGTTTCAAACTTATCCGTTCAATTCGGCAAACGTATATTATTTGATGAAGTAAATGCCAAATTTACTCAGGGTAATTGTTATGGTATCATAGGTGCTAATGGAGCAGGTAAATCAACTTTTTTAAAAATATTGTCAGGCGAATTCGATCCAACTGCCGGGCAAGTAATTTTAGATAAGGGGAAACGGATGTCTGTGCTATCACAAGATCACTATGCATTTGATGAATTTCCCGTATTAGAAACTGTATTAAAAGGTAATAAACCATTATTCGATATTAAAACTGAGATCGATGCACTCTATGCCGATTATTCCGATGAAAATGCAGATAGAATAGGGGAGCTACAGGTAAAATATGAGGAAATGAACGGGTGGAATGCAGAAAGTGATGCCGCAGCCTTATTGTCGAGTCTTGGTATTAAGGAGGAGTTTCACTATACATTAATGAAAGATCTTGATAGCAAGGCCAAGGTAAGGGTTTTATTGGCTCAGGCATTATTTGGCAGCCCGGATGTGCTCATTATGGATGAGCCTACCAACGATTTGGATTTTGAAACAATTGGTTGGTTAGAAAATTTTCTAGCTAATTATGAAAATACTGTCATCGTCGTTTCGCATGACAGGCACTTTTTAGATGCTGTTTGTACACATATTTCTGATATTGACTTTGGTAAGATGAACCACTATTCTGGTAATTACACTTTCTGGTATGAGTCTAGTCAACTGGCGGCCCGTCAAAGATCACAACAGAATAAAAAAGCAGAAGAAAAGAAAAAGGAACTCGAAGAGTTTATTAGAAGATTTTCTGCCAATGTTGCCAAATCTAAACAAGCAACTAGTAGGAAAAAGATGATCGATAAATTGAATATTGAAGACATTAAACCTTCAAGCAGGCGTTATCCTGCCATTATTTTTGAGCAGGAACGCGAGGCCGGCGATCAGATCCTGCACATAGAGAATCTAAAAAAATCGATAGATGGTGAAGTATTGTTTGACAATGTTCATATAAACCTTGCAAAAGGTGATAAAGTCGTAATACTATCTAAAGATTCCAGAGCCGTTACTACATTTTTCGAAATTATCAGTGGTAATCTAAAACCGGATGCGGGTAAATTTCTTTGGGGTGTAACCACAAGTCAGGCATATTTACCGGTAGAAAATTCAAGTTTTTTTGAAAATGACCTTTCATTGGTTGATTGGTTAAGACAATACGCAACCACAGAGGAGGAAAGGGAAGAAGTGTATTTAAGAGGATTTTTAGGAAAGATGATCTTTAGCGGAGAGGAAGCATTAAAAAAATGCAATGTGTTGTCGGGAGGAGAAAAGGTGCGTTGTATGCTATCGAGAATGATGATGTTACGTGCTAATGTTTTATTGATAGATGAACCTACCAACCACCTCGACCTTGAATCTATCCAGGCGTTCAATAATTCGTTAAAGAATTTTAAAGGCACCGTGTTGTTTTCTACACATGACCATGAATTTGCCCAGACAGTTGCCAACAGGATCATTGAAATAACACCAGATGGTGTTATTGACAGGTATATGAGTTTTGATGAATATTTAGAAGATAAAAAGATAAAAGGGTTAAGAGAAAAGATGTATGTTTAATTAAAATCTATTTATGGACAGATTTAAGCATTATTTTCCACATTTCTTATTGATACTTTATTGGCTACTATTTATTATTTGTGCTATTGATCCCTTTAACAGGGAGGTTTGGTGGGCAGAGAATATTCCGGTTATATTACCGGTTCTATTGCTGATGTTTACCTTCGGCAAATTCAGATTTTCCAGTATTTCATACTTTTTGATGTGGTTTTTTATGTCGATACATACCATTGGCGGACATTATACTTTTGAGCTGGTGCCTTTTGATTTTTTTAATGAGCAATTATCAAAATTAAATCTGGATTTTTTATTTCCAACCGGCAGGAATAACTTCGACCGCGTTGGTCATTTTTTCGTAGGCGTATTTGCTTATCCATTGGCAGAATTTACCTATAGAAAAAAATACATTACTTCTATATTTACCGCAATATTATTTGGGGTGTTTGCATTGGGTTTTTGGGGTGCCTTATATGAGGCCATTGAAATGGTATATGCTATAAAAGAAGGTGGTGATGCCGGGGCGGCATTCCTGGGATCTCAAGGAGATATTTGGGATGCACAAAAGGATATGTTGTTAGATATTTTAGGAGCCTTGGCAGTTTCTGTATTGTTCTACTTCGTTTGGAGAAAAAAATAAAAAGAGGAAGCATTGCTTCCTCTTTCTATAATATTTAAAGAATGTATATTAATCGTCTTTGCCATTTTTAGTATAGGCCAATCGGCGTGAAGCTTTTCGCATTAATACATTGATAAGATCTTCGGAGCTACTACCTATGCTACCTGATACTTTCTTGTTATAATTCCAAAGAAGTACGCCATCTGCTGCATTATGAACACTCATATTTATTACAGCACTATTAGTTGCTCCCCAAAATCCCACAAGTACACCTAAAACAGCCCCTGCACCTTCAGACATAGGCTTATTTGTTTGAAATTCACCCGAGATGACAGCATCCACTTCAAGTAACTTCGCAAGTTCCTGAGGGGTGTATTCAGTGATATTATCATAATCGATATCATTTCTTTTTAGCAAGGCAGTCGTTGTTTTTGGATCTTGAACTTCTATAGTTTGAAGGTCACCACGTTTTTTCCTTTTTAAGAACCAGGAATGCATAGCGGTTTGGATGCCTTCCCCTTCGGCTTTCTCAAGACGATGCAACTGCTCTTCCGTCATATCTTTCATTTGCTTAGGTCTTAATTCAACTTGTGTCTTAAACGGTACAACGGCAATAATTTTATGTGTTTTGGCTATTTCATCAAATGCCGGATTTTCATATAAATTTGTCTGGGCATTAATTGTTGTTAAACAAAATAAAAAGGCGATAATTGTCAATACTTTTTTCATAGGGCTAATGTTTTTAAAATTCTATAACAAATATATTATTTTCGAATATCAAATCATCATTTTTATTGCTTATTGAGTGTAAATATTTCGTGAATTTCGTACATAAAAAAAACCGTCATTCGACGGTTCTATTTAATTTTTATTATATAGCTGTTAATTAAGGTCTTGCGATCTCGTAAATACCAGTTTTATTTGTTTTTTTATAAAAAACACCTTTGCACTTGTAGTAGTTTACGCCTCCCATTTTAACCATTTGACCGCCGGCAGGAATAAAATTTGTTTTTGCACCTTTGGGCGCCTGTCGCAATACATATTTATTCTTAAATTTAGTATACCAAATACCGTCAATAACATAGTATTGAATTCCATCGTGCTTTACTTTTAAAGATTTTTTGTCGGAAATATTAATGGTACCTTTATAATTGTCCTTATTTGGATCACTTTTAGCTTCTTTTGCATTTTTTTCTGCCAAGGTCATATCTTCTTTTGGAGTATGATTTTCCATGTTTTCAATCTTCTCTTGGGCATTTATATTGTTTAATGCAAAAAAGGCAAAGAGAATAAATAAACTGGTTTTTAAAAATTTCATAAAAATATTTTAATATTAATTTTGTCAAATGTACTTACATAACGCTTTAATATATCAATTCTTATACCATTAATTACGATTGGGTGAATTTATTTTACGTCTTTCTCGAAATTGTTTTAATAATTCTTTATTAAAATTTTGCTCAGCTCGTACTAATTTGATCATTTTTTTTGATGAAATGATACCTGTTAAATTTTTATGAAGCTTCTTTTTTTCATTGGCAATATTAAAGTCTATGTCTAAAAACTCCTTTAGAACTTCTTCTGAATCAGCTTCCGATAAGTTATCTATGCCGCCTGCCAATTTTATTTTACGTGCAATTTGCTGCATTTTAACGGTCCTTATTTGGTGGATATTCTTATCATAATTATTATAAATGGGCCAAAATTTTTCCGCCTCCTTGGAAGTTAATTCCAAAGCATTCGTTATGAATGCAGTTTTTAATGATTTTATTCTATTTCTTTCATTATTTTGAGCAACCAGAGAAATAGTTGTAAATAATAATAAGACGATGATCAATATAATTTTTTTCATTTCTTATTAATTTTCTAAGATTATACTTTCAACATTCATATCATCTAAATAATCTATGATCTCTTCGTCACCAAAATAATCTTGATTATCTAATTCGATATCGCTATAAACTTCGGCGATCTCATATGCATCTAAGGTAATTAGGTCGTTCTCTATCCACTGTTCTATTTCAGTGGAGGCTACATTATCTAAACTTATTGTATCACGATTGCCATTCAGTATAAAGAATAAAAGTAAAGATGCAGCGGCGGCAAAAGGAATAACTCTTTTTAATAAAACTGACCTAAAGCTGATAACCTTGACTTCTGGTTTTTCATCTTTTAATTTAGCGAAAACCCTATCTTCAATCGACTCAAAATATGCTTCCGGGATTTTCTGACCCGTTTCTTTCTGAATTTTTTCTTCGCTTAGTTTCTTTAAAACATTATTTTCCACTTCTTCCAAATAGGTGGGAGGTACAGTAAAGCCTGCCTTTTTGGGAAATTTTTCCTCGGCTAACTGGGCAAATATTGTATCTTCAACCGTATCGAAATACCCATCTGGAGCTTTAAATCCCCTTTCTTTAAGTTTTTTATGTTCTAATTTTCTTTTTTTCATTCTGCCTATTTGACTATAAAACAGGTAAAAGGTTTAATATTATTGTGTTAAAAATAATTCAATTTTTTTTACAGCATGATGATAGGAGGCCTTCAGCGCGCCAACCGATGTTTCAAGTATTTCAGAAATCTCCTGATATTTCAAATCGTCAAAATATTTCATATTAAATACCAACTGTTGTTTTTGCGGTAATTTGGCAATGGCTTTTTGTAAAAGAAGCTGCATTTCATCACCATCAAAATGCACATCAGCTTCTAAATTTTCAGCCATTTTATATTTCATGTCGTTTATATCCAAATTATTGCGTTTGGCTCTTTTATTTATGAAAGTTATCGATTCATTAGTAGCTATTCTGTACATCCAAGAATACAATTTACTATCAGCCTTAAAGTTATTAATATTTCGGTAAACTTTTATGAAAGTATTTTGCAAAACATCGTCGGCATCATCATGTGAGATCACAATTTTACGGATATGCCAATATAATCGTTCCTTGTACTGTGACATGAGTGAACGAAACGCCTGATCTTGGGTCAGGGGATCTTTAAGTTTTGCTATCAGCTCGGTTTCTGCAATCAAAAATTTGATTTTAACTTTAGACTATAAACGTAACAAAAGGTTTAATATTTCTAAGAAATCTTTTAGATATTCAATTAATAATTTAGAATTATAATTCCTAAAATCTCATATTTAATTTGACGTTAAGTACCCTTCTCGACAAAAAATTAGGAATGGCAACTGATTGTTGCGAAGAGATATCTCTTACCCATGTATTTGTTATGGAGTTCTGAACATCGAACATATTAAATAGCTCAATACCAAAAGAAAGTTCTTTAAATTTTTGCAACCAGCCACTATTCGCTACTTTATTACGATCGACCAAAACATAAGAAAGGCCAATATCAGACCTGAAATAGTCTTTTAATCTATTTTGGAATATATAAGGATCGGCGTATGAAGGAGAACCACCCGGTACACCAGTATTATAAACTAAATTTAAATACATTTTTAAACTCGGATAATTTGGCACATAATCTTGAAAAAGTATTGCAAATTTTAACCGCTGATCGGTAGGACGGGATATATAACCCCTATCATCTATATTCTCTTTGGTATTTAAATAACCAAAACTAAACCAGGATTCGGTGCCGGGAACAAATTCACCATTGATACGGGCGTCGATTCCCGTAGCGAATGCTTTTGCATTATTTTTTGCCCGGTAGCGTATCTGTACATTATCCACCGTAAACGGATTTACATCCGTTAAAGATTTATAATAAAGTTCGGTTACTAATTTAAAGGGTCTATCCCACATTTCGAAGCTATAATCGTTACCCAGAACGAAATGTACAGATCGCTGGGCTTTCACTTCTGGATGCACAATACCTAGTGAATCCCTCAATTCTCTATAGAAAGGCGGCTGATAGTAATATCCACCAGAAATTCTGAAAATCATATCTTTTTTCCAGTTGGGCTTGATAGCTAGCTGAGCCCTGGGACTTATCACTAAATGGTCGTCTGCTACAATACCTTGTCCTTTGACTTGCCACTGTTGTGCTCTCACACCTATAGTATGCCATAGCTGATGTTTGTTGATATAACTTGTTTTACTCCATTGGGCAAAACCCGAGATCCTGTTAATTTGAACATCATTCGTGGCCCTGATACTTGAAAATGGCACTAAAGGTCCTGTAAAAGGAGTATAAGGCTCATCATTTCTTGGCAATAAATAGGGAGGTCTCAGAGAAAAGCCTGCCGAATCTATCACTTCCCATTCAATTATTCTGTCTTTTATATCTTCTATTTGATATTTAGCACCAAACTCGAAAAAATGATCTTCTTTTTGAAATGTTGCCTTGGCTTCTATATTGGAGATCAAGGCATCTAAATCGTTGCGGGCATGGTCTAATTGTGAACCAATCGCTTGTGAAAATTGAACATCACCAAAGTTATCGCTTCCAAAATCGGCATTTACATCTCCAATACCATAAAAAGCCAAAATATCATAATGCTCTTCTTCCTGGGTATTATAAGTAGAGGTAATAAGTTCTAATTTTAAATGGTCATTTACCAAATAGCTTGCTTTCAAAGCCCCAAAAAGTGTTAGGTATTGATCATCTTCTTTACCTTGATAATTAACTATTAATGCCTGCGGATTGGCAATTGTGCCAAAATTGGTCCTCCTGCTAATTGGGATATAATCGTAATTATTTAATGAAAAATTACCTAGAAAATCTAAAGTCAGATGGTCGTTAAACTGGTACGATAAAAAAGTTTGAATGTCTGTAAAGTTCGGTTTGAAATTTGTTTCAATATCTTTACTATTGGCAAATAAACTGTTATTTCTATAACGAATTCCTAATAAGGTAGATAATTTTGTGTTCTCAGATAAATTTTCGATCGTTGCACTTCCTCCCAGAAAACTAGCTTCGATACCCAATCTAAACTCCTGTGGTTTTTTATATGTAATATCCAATACAGAAGATAGTTTATCGCCATATTTTGCTTGAAAACCACCAGCCGAAAATTTTACATTACGTGTTAATTCAGGATTTACAAAACTCAAACCTTCCTGCTGTCCCGAGCGCACCAAAAAAGGTCTATATACTTGTATCCCGTTAACATAAACCAGGTTTTCATCATAATTACCGCCCCTTACATTGTATTGTGTGCTTAATTCATTCGTTCCGCTAACGCCTAGTCCTATATTCTTTAGTGTACTCTCTATACCAGCATTGGCACTGGGTAAGTTTTTGATCGTTTCAATGGGAACCTTTTCAATGCCCTGGGCTTCCTCCTTTTCGTCTTTAATTATAACTTCTTCTATTGCTTCTGTTTTAGCGATTAGCTTTGGAGAAAAATTCAAAGTTCGATTTCTGGGTACCCGAATTCTCTTAGTTAGCGTATTAAAGGAAACATGGCTGAAAGTGATATTAATAAATGTGCCAGAAGGGACTTGCAGAGAATAAGCTCCTTCACTATTTGATACAGTGCCTGTTTGATTATGCGTAACTGCAACATTCTCAATGGGATTTCCCGATTCGTCTTTAATGATTCCTTGTACAAGTGCACTTTGTCCTAAAAGTGAATTGGTAAAAAAAAACAGGATAATTATGATCGGAATTAACGCTTTCAAATAAATAACACTTAAATGGAATCTAAATTTTATTCTCTTCTGTAAAACGTTGCAATATACACATTAGTATTGTTAACGTTGTCTTTGGCGCTTACTTTTAAAGTGTGTTTATCGCCTTTCAATTGTTTGTCGTTGAAATCGTATGTTAATAGTCCTTTCTTTGCATCATATTCTAATAATATCCACTCCCCGTCGATCTCTCCCCTATATTGGTCAATACCCGATAAATTGTCTGATAATTTCAATCTTAGATATCTATACTTGGTAAGCCATTGATTATTTTTAAAGTTAACAGGAGTAATTTTAGGTTTTATGGTATCCAGGGCTATTTTATAATCACCTAATGTCCGGCTTAAGGTATACAACTTATTTTCTTTACGTCTTGTGTGCGTAAAATATAAGGCACCATTGTTATTTTTACGGGCAATAAATAATTGCTCCCTATTCTTTTGAGGATAGTTTGATATATCGAAAGTTAAGGTAAAATTCTTATGAACAGGTACACTTGCATTATGTAAACTTACCGTGCTATCGTTATATTTAAAATCGAAAAAGAAATCATTATAAAAACTATTTTTTGGAAAAGCAACGGTTACATTGTCCTTTGTAATTTTATTAAACTCAGATGCTTTAAAAAAATAAGGTGTTTCTTTGGTGGTAGCTTTAACGTAAATCGAATCTTTTTTACCTTTAATAGGTATTATTAGCGAATTGAGGTTGCCCTTAAAATCTTTGGCAGTTATTTTAACTGAATACGAAAATCCATCTTCGATGTTGAGATAGCCTTTATTCACTAAATCCTTGTAAATGCTTAGTTTATTGGCATCTTCAACAAAACATTTTTGTATTTGCTGCCTTTTATGGTAAAATCTTTCATAATCAATTAATGAATTGATATACCTTGTTTCACTAAATGCATAAGTATCGACGATGTGCTCATATACTTTTTTTCCGTTGACTTCCATTTCCAGGCTAAATATGCCATTATTATTAAGTGCGCCATCCTGTTTATCAATGGTGTTTACCCCGATACCGATAGTTCCATAGGCTTCTATTTGATCGGCCATTAATGTTCCGTTCGCATTCCTTGTAATCCTCAGTTCCTTAATTCGGTTTGACTTGTCAACATGCGAAGAATCGCCAAAGGTATACACAACAGCTGCCCTGATTTCAGGATTTTTGCTATCAGGAATTTCAATACCAAAAAACATGGGATTTATGGGTTTAGCCCTTGCATCGCGTATTTCATAATGCAGATGAGGTCCGCCTGAACCACCTGTATTGCCGCTAAATGCTACAATTTCACTTTTATTGACAGTTAATTCATGGGGTTTGGGAAATAGCTCAATGGTAAAAGATTCTTTCTCATATTGTCGCTTTTTAATATAAGATTCGATTTTAGGAGAAAACTTTTTTAAATGTCCATAAACGGTAGTATAGCCATTGGGATGGGTAATGTATAATGCCTTTCCATATCCCCAGTGTGATATCTTAATTCGCGAAACATAACCATCGGCCGACGAAAGTACATTTAAACCTTCTCTTTTTTGAGTTTTTATATCTAAGCCCGAATGAAAATGATTACTGCGAAGCTCGCCAAAAGTACCCGATAAAATGAGTGGGATTTCCAATGGTTTAACAAAATAATCTACAGGGTAAGAAGCTTGTGAGAACAAACTGCCTACGCAAAAAAAGAGTGCTAAAAATAAGTGAATTCTCCCCATAATTTGGGCTAAAATAATGATTAGAATTTGAATTTAAAAATTTAAAATTAAGGCTTTAGATATCAAATAATTATAAGTTTTTTTGATATTAATACTCAAAACAGTTGCTTAATTCTAGCAAGAACACTAAATTTGTTCATAAGGTTTAGAATCTTTGTAATTGATGAGTAACGTATTGGAAATAGTTGATTCTTTGCAAAGTAAACTTGATAGATTACTTTCAAAATATGAATTACTTGAAATAGAAAATCAACAGCTTTTAGAGAAAAGTGAAAAGCTGGTTAGAGAAGTTCATAAACAACAAGAGTCTCTCAATACTATTGAAAATAAATATGAATCATTAAAGATCGCAAATGCGATCGTAGGCAGCAAAGAGGATAAACATACAACAAAGCTTAAAATAAATACATTAATACGAGAGATCGATAAATGCATAGTTCAGTTAAGTGAATAAACTCTAAAATGAACGAGAAACTTAAAATAAAAGTTACTATTGGAGACCGAGTTTATCCACTAACCATTAAAGGAGAAGGTGAAGAGGAAGGTGTTAGAAAGGCCGTTAAAAAAATAAATGACCTTATAAAGAAGTTTGAAGAAAATTATGAAGTAAGAGATAAGCAAGATGTTTTGGCGATGTGCGCTTTACAGTTTGCGTCCTTACAAGAAGTAAGAAGTATTTATAACGAGCAAGATGCCGAACAGATAGAAAATAAATTAAAACAAATGAGTATATTATTAGATACCCACTTGTAATACGTTCTTTAAAATAAAACAATTACTGCCTACATTAGTTACTTGTTTAATAAACTCAACACTATATATTTAAAAAGGGTGAGTCTCAGTTAGTAAAGCGTGCCGTGCCGATTTATCGGCTTAACGGATACTTGATCAGCTGGTTAACCCTAAACTTGTCTTACAAGGAGTTTATAAAACCCTTTCTTAATGTAGGCTTTTTTTATACTTAAAATTAACAAAATGGAAGGAATGATTATGCCAATATTAGTTGGCACTGTAGGGTTGATAATTGGCTTTGTTATCGCAAAAGCGCTCGAAAAGAATAAAGCATCATTAATTTTAAAAAATGCCAGAAAACAAGCCAGTTCAATTTTAAAAGAAGCTAAAATAGATGCCGAGGCATTAAAAAAGGATAAAATTTTACAAGCCAAAGAAAAATTTATTGAATTAAAATCTGAACACGAAAAGGTAATCTTTAGCAGGGATAAAAAGGTTTCGGATGCCGAACAGAGAATACGGGAGAAAGAATCGAAAGTATCTTTAGAACTCGATAAGAGTACCAAACTTAACAAATCTTTAGAAGAAAAAATTGCGGACTATAATCATCGGCTGGAATTCTTAGAAAAGAAAAAGATTGAATCTGATAAAATGCATAAAAGGCAAGTTGAGCAATTAGAGGTCATTTCGGGTCTTTCTGCCGACGATGCTAAAAAGGAATTGGTAGAATCTCTAAGAGAAGAAGCGAAGACCGATGCTATGGCATTTATTCAAGATACTTTAGAAGAAGCAAAATTAACAGCCCAACAAGAAGCTAAAAAAGTGGTGTTGACAACTATTCAAAGAATAGGTGTTGAACAAACCGTAGAAAATTGTGTGTCGGTTTTTAATTTAGAATCAGACGATGTTAAAGGTAGAATTATTGGTCGGGAAGGACGAAATATCAGGGCCATTGAGGCTGCCACTGGTGTCGAAATTATAGTTGATGATACACCAGAAGCGATCATACTATCCTGTTTTGATCCTGTGAGAAGGGAAATAGCACGATTATCTTTGCATAAATTAGTTACCGATGGCAGGATCCATCCGGCACGGATAGAAGAGATAGTGGCAAAAACCAAAAAGGAAATAGACGAAGAAATTATAGATGTCGGTAAGCGTACCGTAATTGATCTGGGTATCCATGGTCTGCATCCCGAATTGATCAAGATAGTTGGTAGAATGAAATACCGTTCTTCTTATGGTCAAAATTTATTACAACACTCGCGTGAAGTCGCTAATTTATGTGCTTTAATGGCGGCAGAACTAGGCTTAAACCCAAAAGTTGCCAAAAGAGCAGGGCTGTTGCATGATATAGGTAAGGTACCTGAAAATGAAAGTGAATTGCCTCATGCTTTATTAGGGAAGGAATGGGCCGAAAAATATGGAGAAAAGCCAGACGTATGCAATGCCATTGGTGCCCATCATGATGAAATAGAAATGAAATCGTTAATTGCGCCTATAGTGCAAGTATGTGATGGTATTTCAGGAGCGCGACCCGGTGCAAGGCGTCAGGTCCTAGATTCTTACATCCAGCGCTTAAAAGATCTTGAAGACGTAGCCTTCGGTTTTACAGGCGTTCAAAAAGCTTATGCCATCCAGGCAGGACGGGAATTAAGAGTAATTGTTGAAAGTGAAAAAGTAGATGATATAAAAGCCTCTGAGCTTTCATTTAATATTTCCCAAAAAATTCAAAATGACATGACATATCCCGGACAAGTAAGAGTCACGGTTATTCGGGAAACGAGAGCAGTTAGTATTGCAAAATAAACTTTCTTAATTTATACAATGATGAAAACCTTCTTGAATTTCGAGAAGGTTTTTTATTTTCTAGGATGATATTTCTCAACAACTTCCTTTAGAAATGTTTTATCTACATGCATATAAATTTCCGTAGTGGTAATGCTTTCATGACCTAACATTTGTTGGATAGACCTCAGGTCAGCGCCATTTTCTAATAAATGTGTGGCAAATGAATGTCTGAAAGTGTGCGGACTTATTTTCTTTTTGATACCCGCCTTTTCGGCCAGGTCTTTTATGATCATAAAGATCATATTCCTGGTGAGCTGTTTACCCCTTCGGTTTAAAAAAAGGGTATCCTCATAGCCCTTTTGTATCTTGATATGATTACGAATATGATTCATATAAATGGTCATATATTTTTGCGTTTCGGTGTTGATAGGTACAAAACGTTGTTTATCACCTTTACCGATAACTTTTATAAACCCTTCTTCGAAATAAAGATCAGAGATTTGTAGGGTTATTAGTTCCGATACCCTTAATCCGCAACTGTATAATGTCTCCAAGAGGGCCCTGTTGCGCTCTCCTTGTGGATGACTTAGGTCGATCTGATTCATAATGGAATCGATTTCTTGCATGGCTAAAGTATCGGGTAATTTCCGGCCAATTTTGGGCGTTTCTAATAAGGAGGTTGGGTTATCTTTTCTGTAATTTTCAAAGATCAAATAATTAAAGAAACTGCGTAATCCAGAGATAATACGCGATTGGCTCCTTGCATTTACTTCTTTGGAAACCTCATAAATAAATTGTTGAATCGTGGTTTCTGAAATAGAAACAGGGGATTCCTTGATTTCATTTTCTTCCAAAAAAAAGATCAATTTTTTAATATCCCTTGTATAATTTTCTACAGAGTTTTTAGCAAGGCCCCGCTCAATTTTGAGGTACATATTAAAATCAATGAGTGCGTTCTGCCAGTTCATAGATTGTAAAAATAGTTTAAAATAATCAGTTCTTTTTAAAAATATGAAACACGTATTCAATAGTACTCATTTATTAATGACTCTTAAACTGATGAATATCATTGCCTTGGATCTATTCATTATATAATTTTGATCTGTTACAATTTAATATTGGATATAAATCAATAATCAATTTAAACTAAATAACTATGAAAAAACTTTTAATTATTATCGCAATTATTTTATTTGGGTTTACTAATGTAAAAGCCCAAGAAACGAATTTTGGAGTAAAAGCTGGAGTTAATTTCGCAACTATTAACAGCGATAATTTCGACAGTTTTGACGGTCGTACTTGTTTGCATTTCGGAATTGTTTCTGAATTTATGATCTCCGATAATTTTGCATTCCAACCAGAATTATTATACTCTTGTCAAGGTTCTGATTATAGCGAAACCTTCTCAAATGGTATAGAAACTACATTTTCTAAAGCGCTCGCTACCTATGAAGGTTCTATTAAATTAGATTATCTTAATATTCCTTTAATGGCTAAATATTATGTAGCTGAAGGTTTTAGCATAGAAGCCGGACCTCAAGTAGGGTTCTTATTATCTGCTAAAGATGAATATGATTTCGACGGCGTTACCGGAGAAGATGATATTAAAGAATATGTGAAAGGTATTGACTTTGGTATTAACTTTGGTATAGGTTATAAACTCGAAGGAGGCTTAAATTTAGGCGCCCGATATAATTTAGGGTTAACAGATATAAATGATGAATATGAAGAAGGCGGTACCTATAAAAATGGTGTCTTTCAAATTTCATTAGGATATTTCTTCTAACAAATAAATTTTTAATTAAAAGGAAGCTAAAAGCTTCCTTTTTTTTTGAAGCAGATAAAAATTCTTAACTTAGTTTATTAATCAAACAAAAAATAAACGTATTATGAAAAAATTATGCTGGGTTGTCTTGTTCACTTTTTTGAGTTTTTCTAACATTCAGGCCCAAGGTGTTAGCTTTGGGGCTACCGGAGGCCTCTTTTATGGATCAGCAGATGCCTCAATACTGGGTTATAGTATTAAGGAAATATCTAATTTGACAAATCTCGATTTTGGCGATTTTGAAGTTCTTGATGGTGGAGGCTTTTATGCAGGTTTTTTAGCAGATATTGAATTGATACAAAAGTTTCATGTACAACCTGAGTTATTATATGCCAATGCAGCAGGTGAAAGTCTTATTATTATACCTGTTATGGCTAAATTATATGTGGGAGATGCCTTTAATTTACAAGTTGGGCCTCAATTGGACTTTTTATTAAACCCGCCAAGTTTTCAAATAGTTGGGATTGAAGTAATCAATGCAGACGAATTGTTCGATACTACGGGCTTTAGTCTAAATCTAGGCGCCGGATTTGACATTAATGATCGTTTAGCAGTGGAGGCCAAATATTCAATCGGACTTAATAATAGAGCTAATCCCGATAAAGTAAATGAACTTCTGGATAATATAGGCCTAGAAGGGGTGGGAGGAATATTAGCAGGATTATTGGATAATAATGCCAATTTAAAAACTAACATATTACAAGCCGGTCTAGTATATAAATTTTAATGGATTGTTCACTTAAAATTGAATATGCCAAGAGTACTAAAATTGCCAACTTGTAAAACATATTCCAAAAAAGCATACATTTACTTAATTAACTTTAAAAAATATATTATGAAAAAAGTATTGTTTATTGCCGTTTACCTATTATTTAGTATGACCGTAATTAATGCTCAGGATGTAAAATTTGGAGCTAAAGCAGGTGTCAATTTTGCCAGTATTACAGGTGATGATACTGATGATCTCGATGGTAGAACAGCTATTCATTTAGGTGTTGTTGCCGAAATTCCTATCTCAGAAAAATTTTCTTTTCAACCGGAATTATTGTATTCTGCTCAAGGTGCATCACAAAAGAGCTCCTTCGATGAATTCGATTATGAAGCAGAAATAAACTTAGACTATTTAAATCTACCCTTAATGGCCAAATATTATGTCGCGGAAGGATTTAGTTTAGAAGCAGGTCCTCAAGTAGGATTCTTAATGTCAGCGAAAGCAAAGGTGTCAGGAGGAGGAGAGTCTGAAGAAGAAGATATTAAAGATTCTGTTAAAGGAATTAATTTTGGTGTTAACTTTGGAGTGGGCTATAAACTAGACAGTGGATTAAATTTTGGTGCTCGTTATAATTTAGGCTTATCTAATGACAATGACGATTCTGAATTCCCTGATGATACTTATAAGAATAGTGTTATCCAGTTAAGTGTTGGATATTTCTTTTAAAAACATATAATAATTATAAGAGGAAGCTTTTAGCTTCCTTTTTTTTTGCATTTTAATTTGATAACTTCGCCTTATGAATATTATCATCATTAATGGTCCTAATTTAAACCTGTTGGGTAAACGGGAACCCACAATTTACGGTGATGGTTCTTTTGAAGATTTTTTTAAAAAATTACAACAGAAGTATCCCACTGTTAACTTGACTTATTTTCAATCTAATATAGAAGGGGAGTTGATTGATAAACTTCAAGAGGTTGGCTTTGACCACGATGGTATCATTTTAAACGCCGCTGCCTATACGCATACCTCAGTAGGAATTGGAGATGCCATTAAAGCCATCGAAACTCCTGTGATTGAAGTACATATATCCAATGTACATGCGCGTGAAAAGTTTAGGCATGAATCTTTTATTGCCCCTAATGCAAAAGGAATTATTGTTGGTTTCGGCTTAAAAGGATATGAACTTGCCTTACTAGCCTTTCTACCCTAAAATTTATATGGTATTCGTTACATTTTGTTATCGATATATGCTATAACCTCTTTTTCTTTTCTTACTGCCGAAGTATATATCTTTTCTGATTTCGCAAGAATGGAATCAGCAAACTTACGATCTTTGATATCTTTAGCATTGATACGGACATTAAAATAGGCACCTATTACCGCCGATCGGGCACAAAGTACACCCACACCTGCATCTGAAAGGGAACTTGGCAAACCTTCTTTTACCATAGCCTCCATTACTTCCATTGAATTATGGGCGGTTTCCATCACTTGGAATGGAATTTCGGTCGCGTATTTTGTAGCTTCTTCAATAGCAGACCTCCTAATGGCTTTTTCTTCATCGCTGCCTTTAGGCATCCTAAAACCTTCTATGATCTTATTAAAAGCCTTGGTGTCCTCATCTACCAGGTGTAAAAGCTTATTCTTATACGATTCCCCTTTTACAGCCCAGTTCGAATAATATTCCCATTTTTCATCCCAACCTGCTTTATGGGAAGATAAGTTGGCTACCATAGTCCCTAATGAAATACCGAGGGCACCTACATATGCTGCTATAGATCCGCCACCAGGTGCCACCGACTCACTTGCCGTTACATCTGCAAAATCGCTTAAAGTAAGGTCGACTAGCTTTTTTTCATCATCATTAAGCATGTATTCAATTATTTTTTCCTTCGGATCAAAAGGTTTTAGATCGTCTAAGCCCAATGATTTTATGGCTATTTTGATCTTTTCACTTTCTGAGATTCCCAATGATCGCTGTTGTTTGGTTAAGAAATAATCTGCTGCATCTAACATGGCTTTTAAAGGTACCAACCCCACCAATTCAGATCCCGTAACTCTAAGTCCCCGTTCGTCGGCAGCTTTGCAACTCTCATCAAATGCGATGTGCATTGGTGTGACTGAAATGTTAGTGAGATTATACGATATCTGTGCTATACCATATTCTTCTATATACCAGCCAATACCTTTAACGGCTTTTAATTTGCCGGGAATTCTAATCGGTACACCGTTTTTATCCAGCACTTTTTTTCCGGTAATTGGGTCACCATCACGTTTTATTCTACCTGCTTCCCTTATGTCAAAAGCAATGGCATTGGCTCTACGGGTAGAAGTAGTATTTAGATTAATATTATATGCTATTAAAAAATCACGGGCAGAAATGGCTATGGCGCCTGTTTTAGCAATTTGCTCATTATATTTATCAGGTCCAAAATCAGGTTTCCACTGAGGGTCGGATAATTTTTTAGCCAAACCTTCATATTCACCGGAACGGCAATGGGCAAGATTTTTTCTTTTGGTTTCCTTTGCTGCATTTTCATAATAATACCCCGGAATTCCTAATTCTTTACCAACACGTTCACCCAATTTATGTGCAAACACAGCAGTCTCTTCTAGCGTAATTCCAGAAATAGGTACTAAAGGGCAAACATCTGTAGCTCCGAACCTAGGATGCTCACCGGTATGTTTGCTCATATCTATTAATTCTGATGCTTTTTTTATGAGTTTGAAGGCCGCCTCAATTACGGGTTCTGGTTCTCCAACAAATGTAATTACAGTTCTGTTAGTTGCCTTTCCCGGGTCTATATCCAACAGTTTAACACCATCTACAGTCTCTACTACATTGGCTATCATATTGATTTTAGCCATATCGCGTCCTTCACTAATATTAGGCACGCATTCGATAAGTTTTCTTTGCATTTTTATAAGCGAATAAATTAATAGTCTAAGTTAGTTGTTCTATTTATTATACAAAGTTAGATTTATATAAAGAACAATGAAATAATTTGATGAAAAGAATACTTTGTTTCTGTTAGATTTAGCCCTTATTTTCTTTTATGTCTACATTAAGATCAGGCAGACCAACAATTTCAAAAGTAGTGGAAGCAAGTTCTATTTTTCCTTTTGTCTTATTGAATTCATTAAATATCTCAGTAAAAAGTTTATGCTTTGTGATTCTTCTTTTTTTATAGTCAACAACATACCTAAGGTTGAATTCTATCCAGTTATCGGTAAGTTTTAAAGTGATGGTCGGTTCTACCATGGCATTTTCGATGAGATAGTTGTTCACCATGTTTTTCCAGTGCTTCTTGGCAAAACCGGCATAGTCAGCCAAAGAGTTTTTAGCGATATCAGTTACAATTTGATTGGCAAGGTTTATATCAGAACCATATTTGATGGGTAGGTCTATTTCATCCCAAACAAAAGGAAAATCTGTAGAATAATTATGAACGGCGCCTTTGAATACAAAAGCATTGCTAATTTTAACAATTCTACCGCTATAGTTATCACTTTTTACCCATTGGCCAATCTCCATTAATGTTGTTTTAGTGATACTGATATCGATAACATCTCCTTTAATGCCATTTAATTCAATACGGTCTCCCGGCTTATAAATGTTTGAACCGAAAATAGCAAACCAACCGGCCACACTTAATATAACTTCCTGCAGGGTAAAGGCAATTCCTGCACTTAGGAGCCCGATAGAAATAGTAAAATATTGAACTTTACCTGAGAACGAGATGATCATTAACAGAATAATAAGAATATAGCTTGAAAGGCTCACTATTTTTTTAATACTGTATCGAGCAGAGTTATCAGATATACTTTTATTAATAGCTTTTCTAATTAACCAAGAAAGTAATAAGATTAAAAAGGTCCAAAGTAAGAATTGGGCAAGTTGCAAAAGGAATCCGCTGGATTCCCAATTTTTAAAATCGCCTATAAATTTATCAAACTCGATCATTTTTTAAAACCCTACTATTTGTTAATAACGCAGACTAAACAATCAAAAAATAAGAACTTAACGAAGTTACTCTTTTATTTCGTTATTATCAATGATTTATACTTGGCAGGTTAAATTATTTTTCCATTGATCAACACCTTTTCAATTAAATTATTACCGAAAGCATATGGCAAAAAATTATAGGATGGGATTTGTTTGGTAATGATAAGGTTGGCTTTTTTCCCTTTGGTGATACTTCCATGGGTTTTGGATAAGTTCATGGCATAGGCTCCATTAATAGTTGCGGCATTTATAGCCTCTTCGGGAGTCATATTCATTTTTATACAAGCCGTGCTTACCACAAAATTCATATTTCCGCTAGGTGAGGAGCCCGGATTATAATCTGTGGCTAATGCCAAGGGCATACCTGCATCAATAATTTGCCGTGCAGGAGTATATGGAATACTTAAAAAATAAGAACACGCCGGTAATGCAACCGGCATTGTGGTGCTATCCTTTAAAGCCATGATATCATTGGTATCCATAAGCTCCAAATGATCTACAGACAAGGCTTTATGTTTCACACCAATTTGGACTCCACCTATAATAGAAAACTGGTTAACATGTATCTTTGGAGCCAGTCCATATTTACTGCCAGCCGTCAAGATCCTGTCGGTTTGAGCCGAAGAAAAATAGCCTGTTTCACAAAAAACATCAATAAATTCTGCCAGATTCTCTTTCGCTATTTTGGGTAACATTTCATGTATGATCAGATCGACGTAAGCCTCTTTGTTATCTTTAAATGCTGCCGGAAAAGCATGTGCTCCAAGGAACGTAGCTTTAATTTCAACCGGGTAGAATTCCGATAAACGCTTAATAACCCGAAGCATCTTTAATTCAGCCTCCGGGCTTAATCCATACCCTGATTTTATTTCAATTGCGCCTGTTCCTAATTTCATTACTTCTTCCAGCCGATTTGAAGATTGATCGTATAAATCATCTTCAGAGGTCTGTTGGAGTTTTGTTGCTGAATTTAAAATACCGCCACCTTTTAAAGCGATTTCCTCATAACTAAGACCCTTGATGCGATCGACAAATTCATTTTCGCGATTTCCTGCATATACAAGATGCGTATGGCTATCGCACCAGGCCGGTAAAACAATTTTACCACTCGCATCAATTATTTTCTTCACAATAATTCCATTAAGGTCCTCCATTCTTCCAAAATCACTTATGACATCATCTTCCAATAGTAGGTAGGCATTTTTTATTGTTGGCAAATGTTTCATTTCACTTCCCGCAACAAAATATTCTAAATTGTTTCGAACTTGGAGTAATTCTTTGATGTTGGTTATCAGCGTGCGCATTAACTTCTATTAATTTTATGTAAATTTAAAATAAAATATACGGTTAAAGTAAATTTAAATGTATTAGATATGTCAGTCTTACAAGAAAATGAATATGCACCTTTTTATAAACCTTATATCCAGGCTATACTTGCAAATAAAAAAACTTTATTAGAGAGTCTTTCTGAAACTTCCTCGGAGTCCCTCTCTTTATTGAAGAACTTACCACCGGAAAAATTATTATTTTCATATGCCGAGGGGAAATGGACGATCAAGGAGATCATCCAGCACTTGATTGACGCAGAGCGTATTATGGCATATAGAGCTTTACGCTTCGCAAGGAACGATATGACGGAGCTTCCCGGGTTTGATGAAAATGATTATGTAATAAGTTCGAACGGAAATAAAAGAAATATTGGCGGACTTTTAAAAGAGATGAAATTGGTGAGAAAAACCACCATTTTGTTGTTTAAAAATTTTGAGGAAAACGAACTGATGAATTTAGGGGTGGCAAATGGTAGTAACATGTCTGTTAGGGCATTGGGATATATTATTGCCGGTCATCAATTGCATCATATGAACATAATTAAGGAAAGATATTTATAATAAATTGAGAATTGTTTACGTTATTTTAGGTAAATCTCGCTAAACATGAAAAATAGAAAAGACCCTGAAAACGAGCCTGCATTTACAAATAAAAAAAGAAAAAAACACTTCAGTCCTTACAAAAAAGAAAAATATTCGATCTCAAAATTGGAAGAATATGAAAATTATCTTAACAATATAGAATTATTGAGTAAAGGTGGTAGTCTAGAAACCTAATAAGAAATTTTATCGTCTTTTTCTTCCCATTTACGAAATGCCTCCAAGGCAGTTTCTCTACCGCATTGTTCGAAAGGAATATTTCGTTTATCATTGGGTAAGGCAATTTCTTTATAAATAAAGCTGTCATCAAAACCAATTTTGGCGGCATCAGTATGATTGCTGCCATAATATACTTTATCAGGTCTAGCCCAATAAATAGCACCCAGGCACATTGGGCAAGGTTCACTTGAGGCATAAACTATACAACCTTCTAATTGGAAGGTATTTAAGCTCGTGCAGGCTTCTCTAATGGCCGTTATTTCGGCATGTGCAGTAGGGTCATTTGTGGAAGTTACCCTGTTGTTGCCTCGTCCAATAATTTTTCCGTTTTTAACAATAACGCAACCAAAAGGGCCTCCTTCGTTCGTTTCCAATCCTTTTATGGCGATTTTAACCGCCTCCGTCATAAAATCAATATCACTGGGATTGGAGATCTCATTCGATTCATTCGCTTGCGCTTTTGCAGCTTCGTCTAAAAATTTCTTATTAAAACTATTACACATATTAAATGTTTACCCCTTTGTTATAGGTTATTGGTGCTGTGATCTGATGCCAAAGATATAAATAATTTTATGTTTAAAATGAATGGTTGTAAAAGGTGATAATTGTTACCATATTTATAATTATTTTACTGGAATTCATAAGGTTATTTTATAAGTTTAAAGTACTTTTGCAAAAATTTTTTTAGAATGAATAAAGCCATATATATAGCAACAAGCGAAGCCAATAGTGGAAAATCGATTGTTGCCCTAGGATTGATGAGGATGTTGCTGGGGAAAACAGCCAAAGTAGGATATTTTAGACCGATTATTGATAATATAAATGACGATGAAAAAGACAATCATATCAACACGATCATTTCTCATTTTGGGTTAAATATTGATTGTAATGACGCCTTTGCCTTTACACGTAAACAATTTATAAAAAAAAGAAATAAAGGAAAAGAAAGTGAGATATTCGACGTAATTATTTCTAAATATAAAGCCTTAGAGGAGAAAAATGACTTTATGTTGGTAGAAGGCACTGACTTTTCAGGTGAGGGTTCTGCGATCGAATTAGATGCGAATATTTTAATTGCAAAGAATTTGGGGATTCCGGCCATTATAGTTTCGAGTGGAATTGGTAAAACTTTAGATGAATTTATTAGTGGACTTCATTTAGCTTATGACTCCTTTAAAGAGAAAGAGGTTGAGGTCATTGCTGTTATTGCAAATAAAGTTCAGGAAAAAAACATGGAAATTGTTAAGGAAGGTGTAGAATTAAATTTACCTAAAGATGTACTGGTGAATGTGATACCCTTAATTCCATCATTAAAGAATCCGACGATAAAGGAAATTGCCGAGACCATAGATGCAAAAATATTATTTGGAGAAGAATACATTAATAATCAAACGGCGAGCTTTAAAGTAGGCGCCATGCAATTAAGGAATTACTTATCGTATTTAGACCAAAATTGTTTGATCATTACCCCGGGGGACAGAGCTGATATTATTTTGGGAGGTCTTCAAGCACATATTTCATCTAATTATCCGTCTATTTCAGGTATTATGTTAACCGGGGGTTTAATTCCAGAGGATACCATCATCAGGCTTATTGAAGGTTTATCTCAAATAGTGCCCATATTATCAGTTGAAGGTGGCACTTTCGAAGTAGCTAATAAAATTGGCGCCGTCCGGTCGCATATGTATGCAGATAATAAAGAAAAAATTATTACTTCCTTAAACACGTTTGAAAAATATATTGAAATTGATAAACTGAATGAAAAATTAATAACCTTTTCAAGTAATAGGATCACACCTCGAATGTTTCAATATAATCTTTTGAAACGTGCCAGAAAAGTTAGAAAACATATTGTGTTGCCCGAAGGGAATGATGATAGAATTATTACCGCAACAGCGAGATTGGTTGAAATGGATATGATAGATCTCACAATTTTAGGACATGAAGATAAAATTTTAGAGATTATCAATAGGCTGGGGCTGAATTTGGATCTTAGTAAAATTAATATCATCAATCCCATCGAATCTGAGCATTTTGAAGATTTTGCCAATACCTTATATGAATTGAGAAAAAACAAAGGGATTACACAAGAAATGGCGGAAGACCTTATGGGAGATGTCTCCTATTTTGGAACGATGATGGTTTATAAAGGTCTCGCCGACGGAATGGTTTCAGGTGCGGCCCATACTACACAGCATACCATTCGTCCGGCATTACAATTTATAAAAACGAAACCAGGGGTTTCGGTTGTATCGAGTATATTTTTCATGTGCCTGGAAGATAGGGTATCTGTTTTTGGTGATTGTGCGATTAATCCAAACCCAACGGCAGAACAATTGGCAGAAATAGCTATATCTTCTGCAGAATCTAGTATTAATTTTGGCATGGAACCAAAAATTGCCATGTTGTCTTATTCATCAGGTGCATCGGGGCAAGGAGCTGATGTCGATATCGTAAAGAATGCAACCAAAATTGTAAAAGAAAAACGACCTGACCTGAAAATCGAAGGGCCTATACAATATGATGCAGCGGTAGATGCAGCTATAGGAAAAAGTAAACTCCCTGATTCTGAAGTAGCAGGACAGGCCAATGTTTTAATTTTCCCTGACCTGAATACCGGAAATAATACTTATAAAGCGGTACAACGTGAGACCGGGGCGCTGGCTATTGGCCCGATGTTACAAGGACTTAATAAACCAGTTAACGACCTTAGCAGAGGCTGTACCGTAGACGATATTTTTAACACCGTTATTTTAACGGCCATACAAGCACAAGATAAATAAATGAAAATTTTAGTAATAAATTCGGGTAGTTCATCCATAAAATATCAATTATTTAAAATGCCGGGAGAGGAGGTTATTTGTTCGGGTCTGGTGGAAAGGATTGGAGAGGAAAATGCTGCAATTCACTTTAAATCGGTTAACAATAAGATCGACGAAACCTTACATATATCATCTCATAAAGAAGGGCTGGAGAAAGTTGTAAAACTTTTACTCGATAAAAAAGTTGGTGTTCTTAAGTCGACCTCAGAAATTCATGCAGTGGGGCATAGGGTAGTGCATGGAGGTAGTACTTTTTCGAATACTACCATTATTAATCAACAAGTTAAAGATAAAATTAAACGATTATTCGAATTAGCTCCCCAACATAATCCTGCTAATTATGAAGGGATTGAGGTAGCAGAAACTATTTTTCCAAAAGCCGAACAAATTGCTGTTTTTGATACGGCTTTTCATCAATCAATACCTGTCGAAGCTTATAAATATGCCATTCCAAATAAATTTCTAGATGAGCATCATATCCGTTTATATGGTTTTCATGGAACAAGTCATAAATATGTTTCAGAAAAGACAAATGAATTTTTAGGCAAAAACAAGTCGAAGATCATCACTATTCATTTGGGCAATGGTTGTAGTATGACCGCCGTAAAAGATGGTAAAAGTATCGACCATACACTTGGATTTGGACCGGTCACCGGTCTTATCATGGGTAGTAGGAGTGGAGATATAGATCATGCGATTATATTTCACCTTGTGAATAAATTGGGCTATGCACTTAATGACGTAAATAACATGCTGCAGAAAGAAAGCGGAATGCTTGGTTTAACCGGTTATAGCGATTTGCGTGATATTGAGGGGGAAGCAGAAAAAGGCAATAAAGAATGCCAATTGGCTTTAGAAATGAATGCCTACCGTATTAAAAAATATATTGGTGCTTATGCTGCAGCCATGAATGGTTTAGATGCGATCGTATTCACCGCTGGGATCGGTGAAAATTCAATGGTACTGCGGAAATTGATCTGTACAAATATGGAATTCTTAGGAATGAAATTGGATGAAAATAAAAATAATATCAGGGCGAAGAAATTAACAGAAATTCAGGCAGAGAATTCCAATATTAAGATCTTAATTGTGCCTACCAATGAAGAGTTAGAAATTGCAAAACAATCTTATGATCTCATAAAATAAAAAAGCACTGAATTTTCAATGCTTTTTTATTTTTTAAGTTTCATTATTTTAAAGAACCCGTCATATCCTCGGGTTTAACCCATTCATCATATTGCTCCGCAGTGACATAGCCCAGGCGTATCGCTTCCTCTTTTAGGGTAGTTCCATTCTTATGGGCAGTATTGGCAATTTCTGCCGCTTTATAATAACCAATTTTGGTATTCAAAGCCGTTACCAACATTAATGAATTGTTAAGTAGTTCTTTAATTTTTACATGATTAGGTTCAATCCCAGTAGCACAATTGTCATTAAAAGAGATACAAGCATCACCAAGTAAACGTGCTGATTGTAAGACATTAGCCGCCATCATTGGTTTAAAGACATTTAACTCATAATGTCCTTGCGTACCACCTACTGTTACAGCAACATCATTTCCAATAACCTGGGCACAGACCATGGTTAATGCTTCGGCCTGAGTAGGATTTACTTTACCGGGCATGATAGAACTTCCCGGTTCATTAGCAGGAATTATCAATTCTCCAATCCCCGATCTAGGTCCAGACGCCATCATTCTAATGTCATTTGCTATTTTATTTAAAGAGACGGCCAACTGTTTTAAAGCTCCATGCGATTCTACCAGTGCATCATGAGAAGCCAAGGCTTCAAATTTATTTTCAGCAGTAATAAAGGGTAGCCCCGTGAATTTAGCGATCTTTTTTGCTACCAGTACATCATAACCTTTAGGGGTATTTAAACCTGTACCAACCGCTGTTCCTCCCAGAGCCATTTCAGAAAGATGTGGCAAGGTGTTTTTTAAAGCTTTGATGCCATGATCTAACTGAGAAACATACCCAGAAAATTCCTGACCTACGGTTAAAGGGGTAGCATCCATCAGATGGGTACGACCAATTTTAACGACATCTTTGAATTTTTTAGATTTCTTATCGAGGGTATCTCGTAATTTTTTAACTCCCGGAATGGTATTCTCCACAATCATTTTGTAACAAGCAATATGCATTCCTGTGGGAAATGTATCATTTGAAGATTGGGATTTGTTCACATCGTCATTTGGCTGAATCGTTTTATCTCCCTTCCCAATAACATGACCCGCGATTTCGTGTGCGCGATTGGCAATAACCTCATTAACATTCATATTGCTCTGAGTACCTGAACCTGTTTGCCAAATTACCAGCGGGAACTGATCATCAAGCTTACCGGCAAGAATTTCATCACAAACCATTGAGATTAGATCTCGCTTTTCTTTAGTAAGTACACCGAGTTCAAAATTGGCATGTGCAGCCGCTTTTTTAAGATAAGCAAAACCGTAAACCACTTCTAAGGGCATTGAAGACGGTGGGCCTATTTTAAAATTATTTCTTGATCGTTCGGTTTGTGCACCCCAATATTTATCGGCGGGTACTTTTACCTCACCCATCGTATCTTTTTCTATTCTGTATTTCATGTTAACGGATAATTTTAAAGCTCAACAAAGTTACAAAATAGCATATAAGGGTATGATGATTTATATCATTTTTTTAGGAATTAACTTCCAAATCCTTCACCATCGTCGTCGTCACCATTTTGTTGACGATCTTGCCTTTTTTTCTTCTGGTTAAACCTATAAGTAAAAGAGAGGTTAAAAGTTCGTTCTCTCCATTGAAATGCACTTTCACTGGCATAAATAGGTATACCATCTACTGTGACTAAAGATTCTGTTTCCCTCTTTCTTGTATTAAAGAGATCACTTACACTAAAAGCAATTGAAGCTTTTTCATTGAATAGGTCTTTGCTAAAGGCCATATCTGTTGATAATATACCTTTATTTTTGTTTTGTGCATCTTCACTTGGCCCTCTGTAGAATAATCTTGTTTGCCAGTCGATTTTTCCTGGCAGTGTATATTTATTATTTAATCTAACGAACCAGCTGGTATTATCAGCATCAAAAATTTGCCCGTTATAATCTCCTTTAACAGAAGATCTAAATAAGTTGAAATTACCATTTAGGTTCCATTTTCTACTTGGATTATAGGTAAGCGTAAATTCGAATCCAAACCGATCATTACTCGCTAAGTTAATAGGTGTCCTTCTTATAACTTGTACTTCCTGGTCATTCAAAATTACAGTTTCGCCGGTAGGCTCGCTAATAAAATTAAAAACATCTGTGGCATGTTGGTAATAGATGGAAGTATTCAAGGTAAGTTTACCAAAACGGTTTAAATATCCCAGATCAACACCATCAGAAAGACTCGGATCTATATCAGGGTTCCCTTGAAATAAATTGGTTGCACTGGATCGTGATGGGAACGGATTGATAAATCGGGAACGCGGTCTTCTTATACGCCTGTTATAACCGAGTGTTACACTTTGTTTTTCGTTCAGTTCATATCCCAGATTCACCGTTGGGAAAAGGCTTGCATAACTTTTAACTTCATGGTCTCCCGTTGTGACTTGATTGATGGTAATTCTAGAAGCTTCCATTCTTAAGCCTAATAAGTAGGAGAATTTTTTGATTTTGCTACCATATTGAGAGTAAACGGCATTGATATTTTCTTTATAAATTAAATTATTACTGAGATCGGTATCTAATTCATATTCGCCGTCAACAACATTTTCTAAGGTATAGTCTGTATCCAGCACGTTAAAATTCCCTCTGTATCCGAATTCAAATTGGCTATTTTCACCAATTGGTAAAACATAATCGGTTTTTAATAATATTTCTTCCTGATTTTCTAAGGTTCTTACTTTTTCTTTGTCGATACCATCCTCAGATATAAGTGAATTTTCATCTTCAGAACTATCTTCATATTGAAAATCGAATGTTAATTTATGCCCATCTGTTTTGAAATTTTTATCATAATTAATGGAGTACTGAATGGTCCTGTCATCTTCCAGCTCAGGGTCAAATCTGAAACTCCGACTCTCAATACCATTTTGATCGATCTGAAAAATATCATTTGAATTATTGCTTTCATTATCACTATCCCTGTAAAACACAGCTGCAGTAATAGATGATGTATTATTAACATACCACTCTACTCCAAAATTTGTATTTAATCCTTTACGGATCCTTTCAAAATTTCTGGTTTCTTCTAAAAAAGAGCTAGGTTCGTCATCATTAAAATATTCCGTAAAAGAATACGCATTCCCCGGTCCTTCCCTGTAACTGTAACCCGAAGTTGTAAAGAAATTAAAATCGCCGGTTCTAAAATTTAAATTCCCAGAAATACCGGCAGAAGTAGGATAGCCCACATTAGTCGTGATAGCACCATTCAATCCTTGTAATTTGCTGCGCCTAAGGATTATATTTAAGATACCCGCAGTTCCCTCGGCATCGTATCTGGCAGAGGGTGATGTGATAACTTCTACCTTTTCTATTGCATCTGCGGGGAGTTGCCTTAAAGCATCTGTAGAGCTCAAGCCAACGAGTCCTGAAGGCTTGCCATTAATTAAAATACGTACATTATCATTACCTCTTAATGCTACATTACCTTCAACGTCTACCGAAACTGACGGTACGTTGTCTAAAACATCACTTACAGTTCCACCTCTAACTGTTAAGTCTTTCCCAACATTATATATCTTTTTATCCAGCTTGATTTCTACCGTGGTTTTCTCTGCTATAATATTAACTTCATCTAATGTTTCACTACCGAATTCTAGATATATAGTTCCTAAATTTAGGTTGCTTGAAATTTCCTTCTGAGGAATTTTATAAGTTTTAAAACCAATAAATTCTATTGAGATATTGTAAATACCTCCTGTAGCCTCAAAATTAAAATCTCCTTTATTATCGGTTAGCCCACCGGTAATATTTTTACCATTTAAAGGATTTAAAACAATAGTTGCATACTCTAGGGGAGCATTGGTTTCTTTATCTATAATGTGACCGGATATTTCAAATTTTTGTATGTCAGGCTGCTGACCGTTGGGCATATTTGGTCGCTGGGCATTCACAAATAGGGAAATAAATAACAGAACTAAACTTACAATGACTCTTACCATCTATATTTCAGTATTTTAAATCAAGTTGATTTGGTTAATTTTTATTTTTCACGAAGATAATTAATATGTTTAACATTTTTAATTAAAAATTAAACAAAAGATGTTATTTAACTATCTTTTAACGATTATTAAGACCGTCGAAAAGTAGGAAGGTTTAAACGGATTTTAGTTAAAAATAAGTTAAAAAAAGAAGGTTATTTAATAAAGAAAATATAGGTCAAACCAACATTAAAAAATGAAGTATTATCGAGGTCATCCTCAAATGCTAGTTTCTTCGGGAAATTAATATTATACCCTATTTCAGCATTAAAATTTTTAAACTCAAGAACAAGTGGGATCTGTAATTGAATATTTCGCAAATCGAAAGTTTCGAATGAACTTACAATCCTATTTATAAAGGGGATGTCTATCCCCAGGTTATCAATTCTTGAAGTATCTATATTCTCACTTCCGAATATAAAACTAAGATCTGGATTCATTGAAATCTTTGACCCGTTGTTGGCATTTATATTAAAAATTTTAACATCTCCAAAAAAAGAAAGACTCGATTGAAAACCTTTTTTTTCTCCAAATAGATACGAGGAATTAATTGATGACCCGAAGGCATTATCATTTGTACTCATATAAAAACTTCCGTCTATGCTATTTTCAAAATCATTTGATGATGCATCTGAAAATATATATCGGCTATACCCCAACTCAGCCCTGAAATTGTCTTTTTTGCCAAAATCGATACCATAACCAGCTGTCAACACCGTTAAGTCCCATTTCGGATCAAATTTATCATAATAGTTACCCGCTATTCCGGCATAAATACCGTTCGAGTTTTGATAGATCAATTGGGTGGTGATGTTGTATTGATCTAATCCGAGATCGCGGCCTAAAAAGTAAGTTCTATTATTAAAGTCCATGGAGGCATAAATGACTTGATATTTATTCAGATCTGTTATCATTTCCATTAAATAATCATCATCTAGATCTATGATATTATCGATGATCACATCTATATCTTCTTCAAGCTGTTCACCTTCCTGAGAAAATAAGAACGGTGCACCTAGTATGCCTAAGAATAAGAATAGAAAGTTTTTCATAATTACATTAAAAATAAATAGTCTAGATGTCAGAATTCATATTGTCGCGAATAAGCCTTTTCAATCTTCTTATCAATCTACTTCTATCGTCAATGGTTCTGTGTTGCATAAAATGCCTTAATCTAAATTTTTGTTTATCAGATAAGGAATGTCTGAACAGGTCTCTTTTTGAACGCAATAACATCCTGTTAGACCTAATAATGTCTAGTTGATTTCTTGTAAGCGATCGTTTAATTAACTTTGTTCTTTGATCGATACTAATGTTCTTATTGTATATAATAGCTAGCTGATCTTTTGTCAAATTTTCCCTGAAAACAGCTTTTGTATTGTCTATTAGATCCTGTTGCTCCTTTAAGATCTGTTTTTGCTCGATGGATAAATCTTGTAAATACTTTTCTAGGGCGTCATTTTTTTCTTGCCCGTAGGCATTCATACCTATAGTAAAAACTATAAGTGAAATGACCCATATTAATATACTTTTTCTTAAACCCATACCTTTAATTTTTTTGTTACGTACATCCGTAAAAGCTAATATTTGACTCATTAATCATTAAAAGGTTTAATTTTTCTCTAAAATATGTTAAAATAAATTAATAAAATTGTGGCAACCTGCTTTAAAAATAAAAAATATATATTATTTTTGACCCAGAACTAAAAGAATACTATATATGGAATTCCAACAATTTGTCGGCTTTATGATCTTTTTAACAGTATTTACCATGGGATTCTGGCTAATGATTTTTTTAATTACTTTCGTAATTCCTTATTGGATTGTTGGTTATTTTAAGGAAGAAAGTAAATTAAAGAAGGAAGCAAAGAAACTGAAACAATAAGTTCTTATCTATATAAAAAACATAAAGGGTTGATATTTCAACCCTTTTTTTATTACATCTTTTTATCTTGCTTATCTTCTAATTCGTCAAAATTTATATCACCGCTTCGATCTTTGGCACTTTTTCTTTTTTGATTGAAACGATAGGTAAAAGATAAAGAAAATTGCTGATTATATCGAACCTTTCTTAAGGTACTAGTGCTTGCCTCATAAGATTGTGTTGTAAACCACTTTGAATTAAAGACATCGATAATTTTAAAGGAGAGTGTTGCATTTTTTTTAAAAACATCTTTACTTAATGTGGCATTTGTAAAATGAATAGTTCTTAGCTCGGTAAGTCCGTTTGTGACAGGAGATTGATATTTATGACTGACCTGAAATCGTAAATCTTCATTTATCGTAAAGAGCGCCGAAGCTTCAGCATACCATACCCAACTATGATAATCGTAGTTTTTATCGATCGTATTGGTGATATCCAGTTTATATGGACTAATATAGGCACCCAACCTGATTGATTTTACGGGCCTATAGGTTAAATCAACATCGAAGCCCATGATATTCTTATCTCCACTATTTATCGGTATTCTTCGGTAAATATCCAATCCATCTACATTCTCACCTATATTTTCAATAATCGTTAAAAACTGATCTTTAGAATTATTAAGGAAAATGGAAGTCGCCAACGATAGTTTTTCAAAACTCATATCATATAAAAGCTCAAAATAATGTTGGTAGTATGGATTTAAATTAGGGTTACCTATAGATTGAAAACGCTCATCATTTATGGAAATAAATGGATTCAATTGGGCAATGCTGGGCCTTTCTATTGATCTGCTATAGTGTAAGGATACATATTTGCCATCTTTAAATTCATATCCTAAAGAGGCGGAAGGGAAAAAATCGGTATAATCCTTTGAAATATTATTTCCAGACAATTTTTCACCAATTTTTATATGTGAAAATTCTGTTCTTACCCCTAAAGAATAAGAAAAATTTCCTTTTGAAGCAGCATACTGTCCATAAACAGCATGTATTTTTTCATCATAATTAATGATATCGTTAAATCCACCTATGGTGATAAAATCAGCTAAGGTTTCATCGAATTGACTTACTTTATAATTATTTTCATAAAATCTTAGATCAGATTTATATCCCAATTCAATTTTATCAGTTTCATTTGTGGGTATCACATAATCTAATTGAAATAAAAAATTGTCTAAGGTTTGATTCTTATCTACCTTTTGATTAATTGTTTCTTCAATAGGAATTGTTTTATTTTCAATGATATTGGCTTTATTTTCTGAAATCGTATTGTCATATTTAAAATCAAACGATAGCTGATGGCCATCATCATTGAATTTAGTGGTATAGTTAAAAAAGGTCTCAATTTTAGAGATGTCATCAAAATCACCCACACTTCGAATCGAAGACTGTAATAAGTTTTCATCAGGATCCATGTCGATCAGATCAATCTTTGAAATGTCATTTTTATTGTTGGTATTGATAAGAACAGAAGAGGTTATGGTGTTTTTATCATTTATATAAAAATCGCTACCTACATTAAATAAAAAACTATTGCGCTGATTTTCATCTTTTCTATATTGTTCAAATACACTTAAGGGATCATTGGTGGTATTAAAACTAATCTGATCGATTTTAGTTTTCTTTATTTTCTTTTCGTTATTAAAACTTATGGTAGAAAAAATATTGATCTTATCTGTATTTTCATTTAAGAATGAAGACATTCCGTTATCATCTGGACTTCCCAAATGAGCATCAAGCGATCCGCTCAAACCATTACCTTTTCTTTTTTTAGTAACGATATTTAAGATACCGCCACCGCCTTCGGCACTATATTTCGCCGATCGGGAAATAATCTCGACTTTATCAATCGAGTTAGATGGTATGGTACTTAAAACATCTGTGCCGCTATCGAGTCCAAGAAGTGGTTTACCATCTAATAATACAGTTGCTCCAGAGCCACGGAGACTCACGTTTCCTTCATCATCAACTCTAACAGCAGGAGTATTATTAAGCACGGTAATAGCATTACCGCCAAAATTGGCTATGTCTTTGGATGCATTATATATTTTTTTATCGAGCTTGAATTCTATCAGGTCTCGCTGACTAATTACCGTTATTTCATCTAAATTGTTTGAACTGAAAAATAAATTAATTGTACCAAGGTTGGTATCAGATTTTACTTCTTTATTAGTTATTACTCTTGGTTCGTAAGAAAGAAATTCTATTTTAATTGTATATTTTCCGGGTAAAATAGCGAACGAAAAATGTCCGTCTTTGTTGGAAGTTGTTCCAACAAGTTTATTTTCTTTTTCAAAGGAGATTGTGGCGAATTCTATGGGTTGTTTAGATATAGAATCGATGACTTTACCAGATACCGTAACTTTATTTGAGGGAATCTGCTGACCGTATATAAGCAGAACATGAAATAAAAAACCAATAAATAAAATTATCTTTTTCAAACGCCTGTGCTTATACCCCTACAAAAATACATGTTTTAAGATTATTAGAAAATAGTGGTTTCTGGGTAGTTGGATCTACCCAGAAACCACTAGTAATTATTTAAAGTAGGTTTTTAATGTTCTCTGGAGGTCTACCTAAGACCGCCTTATTGCCTTTAACCACTATAGGCCTTTCTATAAGTTTTGGATGATCTATCATCGCTTTTATGATCTCATCATCTGTCAAATTTTTATTCCTGTAGTTTTCTTTCCAAACAGGTTCCTTAAGCCTCACAAGATCAATTGGTGATATCTTTAACTTCGAGAGAATTTCTCTAAGTTCTGTTTCTGTTGGTGGATTTTTTAGATATTCAATAATTTCAAATTGTTGTTTGGCATCTTCTAGAATTGCCAGACCTTCTCTGCTTTTCCTACAACGAGGATTATGATAGATTTTCATTTCTAATATTTAAATATGAATGCTAATCTATTAAAAATATACAAAAGATGATAATATATTTATCTTTACCAATTATTCTCTAAATATGATCATTACAGATACCCATACCCATCTTTATTCCGAACAATTTGACAATGATAGGGCAGAGATGATGCAAAGGGCATTAGATAATGGTATTTCGCGCTTTTTTGTTCCTGCTATTGATGCTAGTTATACCGAAGCTATGCTTAAGCTCGAAAAGGAATATCCTTCTAATGTATTTTTAATGATGGGGTTGCATCCCACAAGTGTTAAAGAAGACTACCTGGAAGAATTGCATCAAGTAAAGAATTGGCTGGATAAACGAAAATTTTATGGTGTCGGTGAAATCGGTATAGATCTTTATTGGGACAAGACATTTTTATTACAACAGCAAGACGCTTTTAAGACTCAAATTGAATGGGCAAAAGAAAGGAAATTACCCATTGTGATTCATTGCAGGGAATCCTTTAATGAGATCTTTGAAGTGCTTGAAGAGGTAAATGATGATAGGCTATTTGGTATCTTTCATTGTTTTACCGGTGACATTGAACAGGCCAAACGAGCCATGTCATTTAATATGAAACTCGGTATTGGTGGTGTTGTTACTTTTAAGAATGGAGGTATAGACAAATTTTTACACAAAATTCCGGTAAAAAATATTGTACTGGAGACCGACTCACCTTATTTGGCGCCTGTGCCCTTTCGTGGCAAAAGAAACGAGAGCAGTTATATTCTAAAAGTATTGGATAAATTAGCAGATATTTATAATTTAACACCTCAGGAAATCGCAAAATTAACAACGCAAAATTCAATTGATATTTTTGGAATTTGATAAAGTAACATATTATAAAACACCCATCGGAACTGCAAGAATTGTGGGTGATGATGACGGCATATCATCAATTACCGTACTGGATAGTGAAGGAGAAAATTCGACAAAAATTCCTAAATGCCTCGAAGATTGTGTTCGGCAATTGGATGAGTATTTTCAAAAGAAAAGGAAGGTTTTTAATTTAAAATTAAACCCAAAAGGTACTGACTTTCAAAAGGAAGTATGGAGATCACTTCAACAAATCCCTTATGGAGAAACCAAAACCTATTTAAAACAAAGTGAGGAAATGGGCGACCCAAAAGCCATTAGGGCCATCGCCGCTGCAAATGGTAAGAATCCATTATGGATTGTTATCCCGTGCCATCGTGTAATTGGAAGTGATGGCTCGCTAACGGGATATTCAGGGGGTATATGGCGTAAACGCTGGTTGTTGGAACATGAGAACCCTCCTGAGCAACAGTCACTTTTTTAAATCTGTTATTTGGATAAGAATTCTACTCAAGTTAAATTATAAACTATTTTTGCCTTCAAATCGTTGTAGCTTTGATGAAGAAGATTATTTTCATATTTCTGGTTTTTTTAAGTTTTTCATCGACTGCACAACAGATTTCAGATAATTTACGCATAAAAGAGATACAGGTTGTTTCTGATACCATACGGATTGATTCTCTAAGTATAAGTCCATATAATTTCAAGATTTATGACCATTTACAACAACAAGTAGATAGCACTAAATACAGGGTTGACTTCGCGAAGGCATTATTATTTATAGATAAAAATGAATATCCAAAATTGACCATAGAATATAATGCATTACCTGAATTTTTAACAAAGGTATACACCAGATTTGATGAAAATTTGGTGGTACCTAAAGCCACAGACCTCTCCAGACTATTTAGTGTTAAAGCGAAGGAACGAGGTAATAATTTTACACCGTTCGACGGATTAAATACAAGTGGTAGTATCTCGAGAGGAATTACCGTAGGTAATAATCAAGATGCTGTTTTGAATTCTAACCTTGATTTGCAGATTTCGGGAAATATATCTGAAGATGTACAATTAAGAGCCTCGATTACAGATAGTAATATCCCATTACAAGAAAATGGATTTACACAACGGCTTGATGAGTTCGACCGGGTATTTATTGAATTATTCAGTAAAAATTGGGGTATCAAAGCTGGCGACATAGATTTTTCGAATACAACCAGTCATTTTTTGAGATTTAATAAAAAAGTGGCAGGTGTTTTGGTTGATGCAGTAGTAGATAAAGAAGATAATAAGACACGTTTATTTGCTTCTGGAGCACTCGTAAGAGGGCAATTTGCAAGAAATACCTTTACAGGTCAAGAAGGAAACCAGGGTCCGTATAAAATTACGGGTTCTAACGTTGAAACTTTTATTTTACTAATATCGGGCAGTGAATCGGTCTATGTGAACGGAATGCTGCTAAGGCGTGGAGAGAATTATGATTATATCATAGATTATAATACAGCTGAAATTACATTTAATACCACTTATCCGATTACAGCCAACATGAGAATAAACGTAGAATATCAATTCTCAGATAGAAATTATACAAGGTTTGTAACATATAATGGAGCGGAATATACATCGGACAAATTGAAATTAGGCATCAATTTTTACAATGAAAATGATGCTAAAAATCAAACGTTGCAGCAAGATCTGAGTAATAATCAAAAAGAAATACTGGCTCTTGCCGGTGATGATATCAATCAAATGATAGTTCCTTCTTCATTTGCAGATGTGTATGAGGAAAATAAAATATTATATAAAAAAGAAATCCAGAATGGTATAGAAGTATTTTTATTTTCTAATAACCCGGAGGATGATCTTTTCAATGTAAAGTTTACCTATGTCGGAAAAAATAATGGTAATTATAAAATTCAATCGACTATAGCATCAGGGAGAATTTATGAATATACTCCGGAGATCAATGGCGTAAAACAAGGAGAATATGAACCTATTATCCAATTAATCGCACCAAATAGGTCGCAAATAGCTGTATTTAATGCAACTTATAATCCTAATCCTAAAACAGTAATTAATTCAGAATTAGCATTTAGTGCGAATGATAATAATCTATTCTCGTCAATAGACGATGCCGACAATCAGGGATATGCCGGTAAGATCGATTGGCAGCAAGTGCTGATAGATAAGAAATGGCAACTTACAAGTAACTTGAATTTTGAATTGATCAATAAGGATTTCAAAACCATAGAGAGATTCAGAAATATCGAATTTAATAGAGATTGGGATCTGATAAATCCTCAGGGAAATCAACAACTTTATACCACCTCTTTAAACTTAAGCAACGCTGATAAAGGATCTTTTTTATATAAGTTCGATTATTTGGAATTTAGTGAAAATTTTAAGGGTAACAAGCATAATATTTTAGCCGATCTAACACTGAATAAATCGAGGATCAAGCTAGACGGTAATTTTTTAATAAATGATGCTCAACTTTATAAAACTAATTTTTTTCGATGGTATTCAACGGCAGATCACCATTTTACAAAAAATTGGGTCGGAATTAAATTTAATGCTGAACAGAATAAACGAGAGGAAAAAAGTACTGCATTGCTGTCTGATGTGAGCCATAAATTTATTGAATACGAAGCATATGCAGGAGTGGGAGATACGGCAAAGGTATATGTAGAATTTGGGTACAATTATAGCAAGACAGATAGTTTACAAATTAACAGGTTGGGAAAAGTTAATACGGCGAACACTTATTTTTTAAGGTCGAAATTAGTTAAGCATAAAAATAGTGATCTTTCTGTATTTTTAAATTACAGAACTGTGCAAAATGTTAATTTTAATGATGAAGAATCTTTCAATTCCCGAATTACTTACCGTCAACAACTTTTAAAGAATGCAGTTTCCTTACAAACTGTTTATGAAACCAATTCTGGAACCTTACCACAACAAGAGTTTAGTTATATCGAAGTCGACACCGGATTAGGTTTTTATACCTGGAACGACTATAATAATAATGAAATTCAGGAACTCGACGAGTTTGAGGTCGCTCAATTTCAAGACGAGGCGAATTTTGTACGTGTGCTTTTACCCAATATTAACTTTATAAAAACCTATCGTAATAAGTTTAGCCAGGCACTTACGTTAAACGCATCACAATGGAGCAATCAACAAGGGTTTAAGAAAATATTGTCACATTTCACAAACCAATCTTTTGTATTGATCGATAGTAAAAAGAGAAGAATTGGAGATCAATTTGATTTTAATCCTTTTGCCATAAACAACGATGTGCTCGCCTTAAATTTGAATTTGAAGAATAGTTTATTTTACAATAGAGGAAAACAAAACTTCTCGACAACTTACACCTTCTTAAATGCCATTAATAAGAATTCTTATTCTGTTGGAGACCAAGAAAATATTATCATATCTCATCAACTATTATTCAGTCATAAATTAGGAAAATTTTGGTTATTTGATTTTTCAGGCATCATTGCAGAAAATAAAAGTGAATCTCAAAATTTCAGCAATCGGAATTTTCTATTAGATAATTACGATGTAAATCCTAAATTATCATATTTATACAGCACAAACTCAAGGTTCGAGATGCTCTATTCTTTTAAGAACAAAGAAAACCAGATCAATGGTTTAGAGTCTTTAAACTCCCATAAGCTTGGTGCAAATTTCATCTATGCCAAAGACCGGAAGTTATCGTTAAATGCTTCGTTAAATCTGGTCTTCAATGAATTTCAGGGCAATTTAAATACCCCAGTGGCATATCAAATGCTTGAAGGTCTCCAATCTGGAACGAATTATACATGGAATGTGAACTTTCAAAAACAAATAACATCTTATTTAGATATTAATTTTAATTATTTAGGCAGGAAATCTCAAACGGCAGAAGCCATTCATACAGGTACGGTTCAGTTGCGTGCAAGTTTTTAACCTGTAATGTAAATAATATTACAAAAGAGTATTTTTAAAAATATTACTTTTGTTATTCAAAATGTATAAAATTATATCTATCATATTAACTTTATTAATATTATCTCAATCTTCTGAGGTAACTGTTGTTGATGTGTTAAAAGTAAAAAACCTTTATGAACATGTTAAATTTCATCAAGAGCAATATGGAGATACCGTATTAGAATTTTTGACAGAACATTATGGTGATGGCGATGTGGATCATAAAAATGACCATAGAGATCATGATAATTTACCTTTTAAACATAGTAGTAAAACTTGCTCGCATAATATTCTCTTATTTGCGATAGACTTTTCGCATCAAGAGCTAAAAATTGATTCTTTTTTGGATAGCAACCTAAACTTTTTCTACAAGGAAACAACCTCGGTTTATGAACTAAACGCTATTTTACAACCACCTCAACTCACATAATTCATAATTGATTTATATCATTGATTTACCATCTATTTAATAGTAGATTGTTACACTTTTTATTTATGAAATATGTTAGAGAACATTATTAAATTTAGCCTGAAGAATAAGCTCATTATTCTACTTTTTATCGCCTTTATTATAGGATTTGGAATATTTTCACTGACTAAAATACCAATAGGAGCTGTACCTGATATTACTAATAATCAAGTTCAGGTAATTACAACTTCCAGAAATTTGTCAACACAAGATGTCGAGCAATTTATAACCTACCCGATTGAGCTCGAAATGGCAAATTTACCGGGCGTAACCGAAATTAGATCAATATCTAAATTTGGACTTTCGGTAGTTACCATTGTATTTGAAGATAAAATGGGAACCTATTTACCACGACAATTAATCGCGGAAAAAATAAAATCGGCCTCAGAAAAAATTCCTGAAGGATTTGGCACCCCCGAAATGGGACCAATAACAACAGGTCTGGGAGAAATATACCAGTATATTTTGGACGTAAAACCCGGTTACGAAGACCGTTATGATGTTACCGAACTACGAACCATCCAAGACTGGATTGTAAAACGTCAACTTTCCGGAATACCAGGAGTGGTCGAGATCAATACCTGGGGAGGTTATTTAAAACAATATGAGGTAGCCGGCAATCCACAGAAATTAGTATCAATGAATATAACCATAGCCGATATTTATAAGGCATTGGAAAATAATAATAGTGTAGCCGGTGGAGGGTATATTGAAAAAACGAATCAAGCCTATTTTGTAAGGGGTGAAGGCCTGGTTTCATCATTAGAGGATATCGAGAATATAGTAGTTAGAACCAATAATGGTTTACCTATCTATATTAAAGATATAGCCAAAGTTGGCTTTGGAAGCGCAACCAGGTTTGGTGCCATCACTGGAAATGGTAAAGGTGAAAAGGTTTTGGGACAGATTATGATGCTAAAGGATGGAAATTCAAAACTAATTATTGATGCTGTTAAAGAACGTGTTGCCGAAATTCAAAAGACCTTGCCTGAAGGTGTATACATTAACGGATTCCTGGAAAGAAGCGAATTGATCAATAAAACAACATTTACAGTTGCCGAAAATCTAATTCTAGGTTCATTAATCGTCATTTTTGTAGTTGTTCTCTTGCTTGGTAATTTGCGTTCAGGACTTGTTGTTGCTTCAGTAATTCCATTAAGTTTATTATTTGCTTTATCACTAATGTACCTCTTCGGAATTGATGCCAACCTTATGAGTTTAGGAGCTATAGATTTTGGGATAATAATAGACGGATCGGTAATAATAGTAGAATTCATTGCCTTTCAAATTACGAGCAAAAGTTCTGAGATGATGTCTTTTTCAAAAGAAGACAGGCAATTGGAAATCGATAAAATGGTTCATAAAAGTGCTTCTAAAATGATGAATTCGGCTATTTTCGGACAACTTATCATCTTAATTGTTTTTATCCCAATATTATCCCTTAGCAGTGTGGAGGGGAAGATGTTTAAGCCTATGGCACTTACATTTAGTTTTGCATTAATAGGGGCCATGATTTTCTGTTTAACTTATGTGCCTGTGATTTCTTCACTTTTCTTAAAGCCGGTTATACAATCTCCTAAAAATATATCTGTGAGATTATTGAAAGTACTAAGTAAATGGTATAACCCTGTAATTAACTGGGCGCTTTACCATAAGAAAATAGTAGTCGCACTTTCTGTGGTGCTATTGGCGTCGAGTATCTTTATTTTTAACAAAATGGGAGGAGAGTTCGTACCTACATTAGATGAAGGTGATTTCGTAATTCAACCCGTATTAAAAACTGGCACTTCACTTAAAAAAACCATAGAAATTACCACTAGAATTGAGAATATTTTATTGGAGAATTTTCCTGAAGTAGATCAGGTTGTAAGCCGGATCGGAGCCGCCGAAGTTCCTACAGATCCCATGTCGATGGAAGAAAGTGACGTGATCATAAAATTGAAACCAAAAAAAACATGGACCTCTGCATCCAGTAAAGATGAACTGGCCGATAAATTTAAAGAGGCATTAGCCATAATCCCAGGTATGGAGGTGGAATTCACACAGCCTATAGAAATGAGATTTAACGAATTAATTACCGGTGTTAGGGCCGATGTCGCTATTAAGGTTTTTGGAGAAGATCTCAATATTTTAAGCAACAAGGCAAACGAAATTCGAGATCTTATTAAAGATATTGAAGGCGCTTCTGATATCACGGTAGAAAAGATCGAAGGTCTACCACAGATGAGTGTAAAATACGACCGGAGCAAGATTGCCCGGTATGGGTTGAATATTGCAGATCTTAACCAGATGGTTTCCATGGGTTTTGCCGGCCAGAAAGTGGGAAGTGTATTCGAAGGTGAAAAGCGATTCGACCTGGTAATGAGATTAGATGAAAATAGTCGTAAAAGCATTGATAATCTTAAAAACTTGTACGTTGATGGTCTTAACGGAAAGAAAATTCCTTTAAATGAACTGGCTGAAATTTCTTACACCAAAGGCCCGGCAAAAATATCTCGTGATGACACAAAACGCAGAATCGTGGTAGGTATTAATGTTCGTAATCGAGACCTGCAATCTGTAGTTGATGATGTGAGCGAACTTATCGAAAAAAATATTAAGCTACCGGCGGGGTATAGCATTACTTATGGCGGGCAGTTCGAAAATTTACAAAGTGCACAGGCCCGCCTGAAAGTAGCTGTGCCCATTGCTTTAGTGCTAATATTTATCATGTTACATTTCGCTTTTGGATCTATTAAAGAAGCAATGATTGTGTATTCTGCTATTCCGTTAGCGGCTGTAGGAGGTGTACTTTTACTGTGGATGAGAGGTTTACCCTTCAGTATTTCAGCCGGGGTTGGGTTTATTGCGCTATTTGGTATTGCTGTTCTTAACGGTATAGTGCTTATCGAGCATTTTAAAGAATTAAAAGAGCAAGGAATTATGGATATAAAAGAACGGATAATAAGAGGAACAAATGAACGAATGAGACCGGTATTATTAACGGCCGCAGCCGCAGCCTTAGGGTTTTTACCAATGGCCGTTTCAACCAATGCCGGTGCAGAAGTTCAAAGGCCATTAGCAACCGTGGTTATTGGTGGCTTGATAACCGCCACTTTTTTAACATTAATCGTGCTGCCAGTGCTGTATGCTTGGTATGAAGAAAGAAAAGAGATGAATTTTAATAAAAGAAGTATTATTACTACAGTTGCGCTTTTGCTTTCTTTATCGTCTTATGCACAACATCTCGATCTTTCCATCGATGAGACCTTATCTTTGGCCATCGAAAATAATACAACATTAAAAGGCGCATCCTTACAGGTTGATAAGGCTAAAGCATTAATTCCTAGTGCTTTTAGTTTTGATAAGACGAGTTTATATTATAATTATGATGAAAATAATTTAACTGTAAATGATAGACCATTAAATGTATATGGGGTGCAGCAAGATTTTAGTTTTCCCACAGTTTATTTTGCCGATAAAAAAGTAAACAAGGCGTTTTTTGAATCACAAAAGTCTAATTACCAGATTACTTTGGAAAATCTTAAAAAGGATGTTTATATGGCATATTCTAATTTAAACTTTGCTACAATTAAAGCTAACAGGTACGAATATTTAGATAGTTTATATCAGAATTTTTCATCAGCTGCAAAACGCAGATTTGAATTAGGAGAAACCAATTATCTCGAGATGCTCACAGCCCAATCGAAACATAGGCAATTGCGATTGCTTTATAGACAGGCCATAAAGGATATAGCTATTAAAAAAGAACAATTAAAAGCTATTATACAGGTAGATAGTTTCACCATTAAACATAATCCAGTTTTAAAGTTCCCCTTAGAAATCTTTAGTTTAGAAAACAATCCGGGTATAGCTTTTAAAAATAATTCAATAAATTATTATAAAGCCCTGTCACAGCGAGAAAAACAGCATTTATTACCAGATTTAAGCTTGGAATATTTTCAGGGTCATGCAAGTTTATTATCAGATAATATTTCGGGATATCAGGTCGGAATAAAGATCCCTTTGTTTTTTAGTGGAAATGCATCAAAAATTAAAGCAGCCAACATATCGCAGAAAATTGCCGAGCAGGAATATGAAGATTATAAAATAAAATTAAAGGCCAGATACTTCAAATTAATGGCAGAATTACAACAATATATTGATGCCGTTAATTATTATGAAACTCAAGGAGAGGCCTTATCAATAGAGATTATCAAAACCACAGAAAGTAGTTTTAAGAATGGAGAAATAGATTTTTTTCAATATATCCAGAGTATGGAAAACGCTATTGAAATTGAATTAAATTTTATTGAAAATCTGAATAATTATAATCGCACTGTCACAGAAATTAATCATTTAACCCTATAGCAATGAAACCAATGAAATACACATATATATTTTTATTAATTCTTGCCATTACCGCATGTAATAATGGAATTAAAGATAATCAATCAGAGCAAGAAAACCAGGTTGAAGAGGCACTTGTTGAAATAACCAAAGCACAATTTACCGAAGAACAAATGCAACTTGGGCGGCTTGAAGAGCAGACATTTAACGAATCGATAACTACGAATGGTTTTATAGATGTTCCTCCCCAGAATAGGGCGAGTGTTTCTTCCTATGTTGGAGGTTATATAAAGGATACTCCTTTGTTAATTGGAGATAAAGTAAGGAAGGGACAACGATTGGTAACGATCCAAAACACTGAGTTTGTCGAAATGCAGCAAGAGTTTGTGGAGTTGACCGCGCAGTTGAACTATCTGAAATCTGAATTCGAAAGACAACAAACCTTATATAATGAACAAATAACATCCCAAAAAAACTATTTAAAGGCAGAAAGTACATACAAAAGTACACAAGCGATGCAAGAAGGATTGAGAAAAAAGTTAGCAATGTTGAATATCAATACCAGCGATGTCTTACAAGGAAAGATAGTTTCCTCGATCAATATTTATGCACCGATAGGAGGAAATGTCACTAGAATTAATATCAGTAATGGTTCTTTCGTTTCTCCAGCAGACATGATCATGGAGATCATTGATACTGACCATGTGCATTTAGAATTGGCAGTTTTCGAGAAAGATGTCTTGAAAGTTAAGAAGGGCCAACGGATAGTATTTACTATCCCAGAGGCTTCAGATGAAGTTTTTGAGGCAGAAGTCCATTTAGTAGGTACCGTAGTTAATGAATCTGATAGAACTATTAAAGTTCACGGACATATTAAGAACGACGAAAATACCAATCTTGTAACAGGAATGTTTGTAGAAGCGAAGATCATAGCAGCATCAAAAAAGAGTCTCGCCTTACCAAAAGACGCGATAGCAGAGGCAAATGGACATTTTTATGCCTTGAGATTGGAAGATCTTAAGAATGATGTTTATTACTTTAAAAAAACCATGTTAGATGTTGGTGAGCAATCTGAAGATTATATTGAAGTAAAAAATTCAAAAGAATTCGAAAACAAAGATATGCTTGTGAAAGGTGCTTTTATGTTGATTAATGAATAATACTTTAAAATCAAATAATAATAAAATTACTATCAAATAAAATGTGCATCTTTACGCTTATATTTTAGTTAAATTATTATTATAAAGTCTTACAGGTAAAACATCAACTATGAAAAAATTGATTTTAATAATTGCTCTTTTTTGCTCTCTACTGGGTTTTTCACAAGAGACAGACGAAACAAAATTAAAACAAAACGAAATAAAGCTTAACGGCCTGTATTTAGTGCTCGGTGCTTTTGAAGGTACCTACGAAAGAATATTAAATGATGAATCTGCCGTTGGGGTGTCACTATTTCTGCCTTTTGACGCTGATATTAATGATGATATAAATTATTATATTTCACCATATTATCGATTTTATTTCGGAAATGAATATGCCAAAGGATTTTTTCTGGAAGGTTTTGGCATGTTAAATTCAACCAATGAATATTTAGATTATTTCGATAGTGAAAATTCTGATAAAAATTCAGTAACCGATTTTGCCCTTGGTATTGGGTTAG
>CBDUPN010000005.1:0-49852 GCA_965369125.1 uncultured Aureibaculum sp.
TAACAGGAGAAATTAGAGGTGCAGGTAATGTAATTGCCATAAACAAACCACCTATTGTAGATGTTAAGGAATATTATACCGGTATCTTAATTTTTAGATAATCAAGCCGTTTTACAAAATTCTAAAAATGGAACCCAACGCCCCCTTTAACGGCAAATTTAGTCGCTCCGGGCAGGTCTAAGTAATTGCCTCTAAAAACAAAGTCAATACGAAGCAATTTGAAAATATTACCAACACCTATATGGTATTCATAATAAGGTTTATTAGGCGCTTTATTGCTCAGGTCGAATACATTCAGCGCAATATTTTCTTCAGACAATGATCCAACGACAGCTCTGGCCCCAATAATCTCGCGTAAATTTAATTTCCTTAATAAAGGTAATCTTGAAAAGATTCGGCCATTAAAATTATGCTCTATATGCAATGAAGCATATTGGTCGGTCACAAATTCATAATAATCTAAAAGATCAAATGTTCTTGTGGCTGTGAATAAGGTTTGGTTTCCAGGAACCGCATCCAATAAAGTTAATGGTACTTCTCCAAAGGTTTTCCCCACTTCTAAAACATAATTTAGTTTACCTAATCCTCCGAATAATATGCGATGTTTATAATAAAACTGCAGTTTATTATAATCGAAATCACTATTTAAAAATCCTTTGAGTCCCTTGGTATAACTGGCATATAAGATAGGATGCCTGCCTTCATTACTAATTTGCCGCTCAACGCCAAAACCTGCATTTTTACGACCGGGTGAATAAGTTATGGCCAGATCAAGTTCTGTCTGTTTAACCTTCGAAAGCTCATTGCCATTTTTATCAAAATAATTTACATTAAATAAATCGGGTGCGGCAGATTTTAAAGTCTTATAAGTTGCCCCTAATCTGAAATTTAAATTTCGAGCAGGTTCAATATCCATTGCCAGATTGGTCAAATTAAGATCTGTTAACCTAAAATTTTCTCCACGCGTAAAAAAAGCAGCAGAAGCAAAACTTCTGTTTAAAACATCATTAGAAGTTGTAAGGCTAACACCGGTTTGCTCTACGTCCCTGCGGTTCCCTGCAGAAATAATGATCCGATTTTTTTTGTTGATCATCCATTTACCGGCAATTCCATATTTTACCTTTTCATCTTTCAATCCGTACGCCATAAAACCTTGTATACGCCAAGAATCATTTTGGTTAAAATAGGTCCTTCCTCCTATTCTAACTCGCGTACCCTCGACGTCATTACTGCCAAAGGTTGAAAATAAAGGCCCATAATCAAATCCTTCAAACATTTCCCAATAACCAGTGGCCAAAGTAGCTCCAATATTATAGAGTTGCTGAAACTTTCTAACGGTTTGAAGGGTGTCTAGCATTTTGTATACCCCAACTTCATCTTTATTAAGCTTTTCCATTCGGGTTTCCATCCAGTATTCATCTGGTTTATTATAAATTTCTTCTTTATAGGCATCTACCCTCGCAGCATAGTATTTATCGTCTCTCTCCTTATCAAATACATAGTTGTTAAACAAAGTAGTTCTTCTTCCATAAACCCCTTTAGATTTGTCCTTTTTGTTTAAGGCAAAATCAGACATTAAATGATCCCTTTTTAAAAGGAATACAGAATCATTCAAAACATTAAATTCTTGCTCTATATAAATTTCCTTAACCCAATTTATATTAGCACTTCGTGACGCTGTCATTTCAATCTGTTTAACGGCAAAAGTTGAGTCGTTTACCCAAAAATCGCCCTTAAACGTAAGTTCATTTTTACGTCTTGGGTAAAATATAATATTATAACACCATTTATTATCTATAAAAGCACTATCTCTAAGCACATAATTATAAACAGACACCCCTGTTCTGGATAAAGGGCTGGTAAAACTCTTGTCAAAAAATTTCAAATAATTATCATAAATATTATAATCAACATAAAGTTGTTTAATAAATTCTATGAGCTGCTGGTTACTATCAAATCCTGAATTTTTGTTTGCTACCAATTCCTCACGGAATCTCTTCGAAGGTTCATTTTTACCAGCAGTTTTGTATAGGGCTTCATTTATAAAAATGGGTAAATAAGATTTACCTGTTATATTTGAAGTATCTACTTGATCAAATACGAATTCCATCCCCTTAAAAAGTTTTCGATTTTGGAATTTATCATCAATATTATTGAGATCGAATTCGATTTTTTCGTATTTATCATACTCGTATTGTTGATAAAGTAATACACCGTTTTGTCTCTTTTTTGCCCAAATTTTTCTGAGTATATCTACCGCCGGATTTCCTTTCTTCTTTTGTTTGCCCGAATAAGAATATACAAGCACTTCGTCTAAGCTATCTCCACCTTCCTGTAAAATAATAATGAGATCATAATTTCTGGCTTTTAAGGAAACAATTTTCTTTTCGAATCCTAAAAAAGAAACTTCAAGTTCCAGATAAGTATTATCAGATTCTAGGTAAAATTTTCCGTTCTCATCAGAGACCGTACCAACTGTAGAACCCTTAAAGGTGACGTTTGCGTATGGAATTGGTTCATTAGACTCATCTATAATTGTACCACTCACCTTTACTTGACTAAAGGAACTGACCGAAACAAGTAAAAAAAGTATGTATATGTATTTCACTAATTTAAAATTTAAAATCAAGATGATCTCAACCTACTATAAAACTCAAAAAACAATTTATATTGTAATGGAATAGTTAAAATTAAAAGCCTGACATAAAAAAACCTTTTACCCATAAACAAGTAAAAGGATTTTGATATCAATTTAGACGCAATTATTTTACATACATTACTGCCTTAACTGCTTTTATAACATCATTGGCATTAGGTATCCATTGCTCTAGCAATACAGGAGAATAAGGCGCAGGAGTATCAGCAGTTGTTATACGCTGTATTGGGGCATCTAAATAATCGAATGCCTTTTCTTGTACATGATAGGTGATTTCTGAAGCTACACTGCCAAATGGCCAGGCCTCTTCTAAAACAACCAATCTATTTGTTTTCTTAACAGAATTCAAAATAGCATCATGATCCATTGGTCTTACGGTTCGCAGATCAATAATTTCTACAGAAATACCCTCTTTTTCCAACTCATCTGCAGCTTTATACGCTTCTTTAATTATTTTTCCAAATGATACGATAGTTACATCTGTACCTTCCCTCTTAATTTCAGCAACTCCTATTGGTAGTACATATTCTCCATCTGGCACTTCACCTTTATCGCCATACATTTGTTCAGACTCCATAAATATCACAGGATCATCATCTCTAATCGCAGCTTTTAGCAATCCTTTTGCATCATAAGGATTAGACGGTACAATTACCTTTAAGCCAGGGGTATTTGCGAACCAATTTTCAAAAGCCTGAGAGTGGGTTGCACCTAATTGGCCTGCAGATGCCGTTGGCCCTCTAAAAACAATAGGACAATTAAATTGACCACCTGACATTTGACGTATTTTTGCCGCATTATTAATAATTTGATCGATACCAACTAAGGAAAAGTTAAAGGTCATATATTCTACAATGGGTCTATTTCCATTCATAGCTGATCCTATAGCGATTCCTGCAAAACCCAATTCCGCTATGGGAGTATCAATAACTCGCTTAGCACCGAATTCATCTAACATTCCTTTTGATGCTTTATAAGCACCGTTATATTCGGCTACCTCCTCACCCATCAAATAAATACTTTCATCACGGCGCATCTCTTCACTCATCGCTTCACAAATCGCCTCTCTAAATTGTATCGTTCTCATTTTTTTAATTTTATGTCCGACAAAAGTAGAAAATTCGGTCTATTATATCAGTAAAGTTGTAAAAACTTTTATTATGCATGCATAATAATTTGAAAAAAAAGTAGTAAATTCGCTACAATTATTTATAACACTTTTTTAATCGAAAAAACCTGTACAAAAAATGAAAATATTAGTTTGTATTAGTCATGTGCCAGACACGACTTCTAAGATTAATTTTACGGATAACAATACTAAATTCGACACCAGCGGTGTTCAATTTGTTATTAATCCATATGACGAATTTGTATTAACAAGAGCCATGTGGTTTAAAGAAAAACAAGGAGCTTCTGTAACAGTAGTTAATGTTGGTAATGCTACTACCGAACCAACCTTACGAAAAGCCTTGGCTATTGGTGCCGATGATGCCATCAGGGTAAATACTGATCCTACAGATGGTTTTTATGTTGCTAAACAATTAGCCGAAGTTGCAAAAAATGGTAATTACGATTTAATTTTAGCAGGAAAAGAATCTATCGATTATAACGGAGGTATGGTTCCGGGAATGCTGGCCTCCATTTTAAACTATAATTTTATCAATGCTTGTATTGCATTAGAAGTTGATGGTACCAATGTGAAAGCTTCAAAAGAGATAGATGGTGGAAAAGAATCTTTTACTTGCCAATTGCCTTTGGTAATTGGTGGCCAGAAGGGTGTTGTAGAAGAAAAAGATTTGAGAATTCCGAATATGAGAGGTATCATGATGGCCAGAAAGAAACCCTTATCAGTTGTAGAACCAGTTGCCTTTGAACCAACAACCAGCGTGCTAAATTTTGAAAAACCCGATTCAAAAAGCGCTGTTAAGTTAGTCGATGCAGATAACGTAGGTGAATTGGTAAATTTGCTTCATAATGAAGCCAAAGTTATCTAATAACCATTTGTTTAATAATAATATCAAAAATAAAATATGTCTGTTTTAGTTTTTGCCGAATCAACGGAAGGAAAATTTAAAAAAATTGCATTTGAAGCAATTTCATACGGAAAAAAAGTTGCTGGTTTAATGAATACTTCATTGACAGTACTTACAGTTAATGCAGGTGATACTGCCGAATTATCGAATTACGGAGCGGAAAAAATAATAAAAGTCTCCAATGATAAATTAGCGACTTTTAATGCTAAAGCCTACGCCGATGTAGTATCCCAAGTCGCAGAAAAGGAAAATGCTCAAGTAATTATCATCGACTCCAGGGCAAATGGTTTATACCTCGCTCCTATCGTATCTGTAAATTTGAATGCCGGTTATGCTTCGAATGTAGTTGCGGCACCAAGTTCGACCTCGCCATTTAAGGTGAAACGCAAAGCTTTTTCTAATAAAGCCTTTAGTAATATTGAGATCAATACCCCAACAAAGGTGATTGGTTTAGCTAAAAACTCCTTCGGATTAGTAGAAAATAAAGTTAATTCTTCTGAAGAAACATTTTCTCCTGTTCTAGAAGATTCAGATTTCAATGTTAAATCAACTTCTGTTGATACTGCAAAAGGCAAGGTAACCATAGCTGATGCAGACATTGTTGTATCGGGTGGAAGAGGATTAAAAGGTCCTGAAAACTGGGGTATGATCGAGGAATTAGCCGAAGTATTAGGAGCTGCAACCGCTTGTTCGAAACCTGTTTCTGATTTAGGGTGGAGACCACACAGCGAACATGTAGGGCAAACCGGTAAGCCCGTAGCTTCCAATCTCTATATTGCTGTCGGGATCTCGGGGGCAATACAACATTTGGCAGGTATTAACTCTTCTAAAGTCAAAGTTGTTATCAATACAGACCCAGAAGCTCCGTTTTTTAAGGCGGCAGATTATGGTATTGTGGGTGATGCTTTTGACGTTGTTCCAAAATTAATTGAAAAGTTAAAAGAATTTAAAGCTCAAAACGCATAATTTTATTAAATTGTGCCTCCTAAGACTATCTGAACTATTGTACAATAAGGTCTTATTTTAGATAGCTTTTTTTAACAATTATGAGTTTAGTACGCCTTAACATAAAAGGTATATCCTACAGCCAAACACAAAGTGGAGCCTATGCATTGGTATTAAGTGAAGTAGATGGTGAACGCACCTTGCCTATTATCATTGGTGCTTTTGAAGCCCAATCAATTGCGATTGCCTTAGAAAAAGAGATTAAACCGCCAAGACCATTAACGCATGATCTTTTCAAAACTTTTTCAGATAGATTCAATATTAAGGTTAAACAGGTTATCATTCATAAATTGGTTGATGGTGTTTTTTATTCTAGTTTGATTTGTGAACGAGATAAGATAGAAGAAATCATAGATGCCAGAACATCTGATGCTATTGCCCTCGCAACACGTTTTAATGCGCCAATATTTACCTATGAAAATATTTTGGACAAGGCTGGTATTTTTCTTAAAATCAAAGAAGATCCCAAACTAACCCAAGCCAAAATAGAAGTTGAAGAAATGGTCTCGGATATTATGGAAGACACAACGCTTAAAGATCTTTCGATGCAGGATTTAAATAAAAAATTAGATGAAGCAGTGACAAATGAAGATTATGAGATGGCTGCTAAACTAAGAGACGAAATTTCTAAAAGACAAAAATAAAGCACCAACCTTATCCAATATGCGAAACTTGTTTGTAGTTCTCTTTGCCTTGCTAAGTTTACAGTTAACTGAAGCTCAGGAAATAGAAAAAAAATGGCAATTAGATAATTTCGAAAGTGAGCAAATTGAAAACATTCCAAACTTAGAAAGATTTGACTTTTTACAATTGGAAAATGGTGAGTTTAATTTTGGACTATCCTCAAACAACATTGTAAAGTCTAAAGGTGATTATATTTATCAGAATAACTTGTTGGTTTTCTTTTATAACTTCCCTAAAGATACCCTCCAAAAATATAAAATTGCTGAACTAACGGATACAACCTTAGTAATTTCAGATAGTAATGGTCTTTTGAAATTTAAACACTTAAGTAATGAAAGCGCCTTATTAGAGTCAACTAACCAAAGTGAAAGCATTATAGAAAGTCAGGGCTTTTCAATAAATTCCTTATGGCGCGGGATGTTGGGAATGACAGTCTTGTTGCTAATATCTTATCTATTAAGTAGTAATAGAAAAGCGATCAACTGGAAAACCGTTGGTGCCGGATTGTCAGCGCAACTTTTACTCGCATTTGGTGTATTGAGGGTGCCATTAATTCAGAATATTTTTGAATTTGTGGGAAGTATTTTCGTCCTTATTTTAGACTTTACCATGGCTGGTAGTGAATTCCTTTTAGGAGGCCTTATGAGTGTTGAATCTTATGGATTTATTTTCCTATTTCAAGTATTGCCAACTATCATTTTCTTTTCGGCATTAACCTCTGTCTTATTTTATCTTGGTGTGATTCAGATCGTCGTAAAAGGTATGGCCTGGGTTCTAACAAAATTGATGGGTATTTCGGGCCCTGAAAGTTTATCCGTTGCCGGAAATATTTTCTTGGGACAGACAGAAGCTCCGTTAATGATCAAGGCTTATTTAGAAAAAATGACACGTTCTGAGATCTTATTGGTGATGATCGGCGGAATGGCAACCGTGGCAGGTGGTGTGCTAGCAGCATATATCGGATTTTTGGGTGGTGATGACCCTGTTTTAAGGCTTCAATTTGCCAAGCACTTACTAGCAGCTTCAGTTATGGCTGCTCCAGGCGCCATTGTTGTTTCTAAAATACTTTATCCTCAGCAAGCAAAAGTAAATACAGATGTTCAGGTTTCTTCAGATAAAATTGGTTCCAATATTTTGGATGCTATTGCCAATGGAACTACGGAAGGCTTAAAATTAGCGGCGAATGTAGGCGCTATGTTATTAGTGTTTATTGCATTCATTGCTATGATCAATTATGTTTTGGGCAGAATTGGCGATTGGACAACTTTTAATGCGATCCTCGCCGAAAACACTCCTTATGCTACTTTTTCCTTAGAAGCTATTCTCGGTTTTGTTTTTGCACCCTTAATGTGGCTCATTGGAATTGCAAAAGAAGATATGATGTTGATGGGACAATTATTGGGAATTAAATTAGCTGCCAGTGAGTTTGTGGGATATATTCAACTGGCTGAATTAAAGAATGCTGCAAGTACTATACATTTTACTTATAATAAATCCATCATTATGGCCACCTATATGCTTTGTGGGTTTGCTAATTTTGCCTCTATTGGTATTCAAATTGGCGGTATAGGTTCGCTTGCTCCCGGACAGCGTAAAACCCTATCAGAATTTGGTCTAAAAGCAGTAATCGGGGGTACCCTGGCATCATTATTATCGGCTACAATTGCCGGAATGATCATAGGATAGACGTTAATAACTTTTAAAATAAATACGCACTTCAATTCTATAGGTTTCATGCTTTTTTATACTTTTAATTCCGGAAAAATATAAGTTTATGAAACAATATTTAGATCTGGTAAAACATGTTCTTGAAAAAGGAAATGAAAAGGGTGATAGAACAGGCACAGGCACCAAAAGTGTATTTGGTTACCAAATGCGATTTGATCTTTCTGAAGGGTTTCCGATGGTTACTACCAAAAAACTTCATTTAAAATCGATCATTTATGAGCTATTATGGTTTATCAAAGGTGATACAAACATTAAATATCTACAGGACCATGGTGTTCGAATTTGGAACGAATGGGCTGATGAAAATGGTGATTTAGGTCCTGTGTATGGACATCAATGGCGTAATTGGAACAGTGATGAAATAGATCAGCTAAGTGAAGTTATAGAAACACTTAAACATAATCCCAATAGCAGGCGCTTATTGGTATCCGCCTGGAACCCCTCAGTATTGCCAGATACAAAATTAAGCTTCAGTGAAAATGTTGCCAATGGAAAAGCAGCACTTCCCCCATGCCATGCGTTTTTTCAATTTTATGTAGCCGATGGTAAGTTGTCTTGCCAATTATACCAACGCAGTGCAGATATATTCTTAGGCGTTCCGTTTAACATAGCATCTTATGCTTTATTTACTATGATGGTGGCACAGGTCTGTGGTTATGAAGCCGGAGAGTTTATTCATACTTTTGGTGATGCCCACATTTACAACAATCATCAGGAACAGCTAGAATTGCAATTGACGAGAGAAATTAGACCCTTGCCAAATATGAAAATAAATCCCCAAATTAAAAGCATATTCGACTTTAAATTTGAGGATTTTATATTAGAAAACTACAATCCGCACCCTCCTATAAAAGGCAAAGTAGCAGTGTAGAAATTAAAGTTCTATTACAGAATTATCAGTTCCGGCAAAATCATTATAAACGTAAGCATCAGCTTTTTCTTCGTTTTTATGAACGCCATCCACCAAATATCTAAACTGGTATTTTTTACCGGTTTCTAAGTCTATAGTCCCTTTAAAATTTCCGTTCTTCAATTTCTTTAATGGATTTGATTTTGCATTCCATTTGTTAAACTCTCCTACAACAGAGACTTTTTTAGCATCAGCATCAGCTACTGTAAAAGTTACTTTACAGATTGGTTTTGTTTTTAAAAATTGTTTAGTAATAGCCATTTTTATAGAGTTAAAATTTTAAGCAAAGATAAACAAGAAATGAAAATCTCAATATTAATATTTCGTTAATTGGAGACTTTTAAGAATAATGAAAAATTAGCATCTAAAATAAATGGAGTTCGAAAAAAAAAGAAGTTTAAATTAATTATTATATTTTATTTAACACCTTATAATTCTAAAAATTAAGGAATATTCCCTAATATTGTTAGGTCTATCTAAGACGGTTTTAACAAATATATAATTAGTATTACTTTAATATATTTGTTATTTAGTTACGGGGTTATAATTTATAATCGAAATCTCATAAAAACATTGACATAAATGGAAAAAGAAGAATTAAAAAAGAATATACTAGAAAGGATCAATCAAATAGACGACCTCAATCGTTTAAATGCCATTCAAACCATTTTAAATACTTTGGAAAATGAACAATTAAGTTTAGATGAGGTTAACAACGCTTTGGAAACAGAGGATTTTTCTGGTTATATTAAAGAATGGCTTAAGAATATGTAACTTATTCCAATGAACTTTTTATATTATTAATTAAATAATTTTTCGATCAATTGGAAATAAAGGAACAGCATGAGGTTTACGAGAAGGCCCGTAAGAGAGTTCAACAAAAAAAACGCTTATATTATCACTTTGTAATATTTTTAATTGGGTCGGTTTTCCTCATTGTATTGAACACTTTTTTAAAAGTAGGTGAACAATTTGGAGAATGGTTCAAATATGCCGTTGCACTATGGTTTTTTGTTTGGTTAATTCATTTTGTTAATGTGTTTATAACAAACCGATTCTTTGGCAAGGATTGGGAATTATCACAAACTGAAAAACTAATAGCTAAACATCAAAAAAAGCTTGATAAATTAGAAACAAACCTTATAAAAAAAGGCATCATCACACCTGATGATAAATTACCCGAATCAGAAAAAAAAAATCTAAAACCGTGATTACCATTATTGCTGCTATTGGCAAAAATGGTGAATTAGGCAAAGACAATGATCTAATTTGGCATTTACCTAACGATTTAAAAAGATTTAAAAAAGTTACCTATGGGCATCATATTATAATGGGTAGAAAAACTTTTGAATCTTTAGGAAAACCTCTTCCAAATAGAAAGACAATCATTATTACCCGTAATCATAATTATAACGTGGAAGGCTGCATTATCGTAAATTCCCTGGAAGAAGCATTAAAAGCTGCCAGCCCTGATCCAAATCCTTATATTTTAGGTGGAGCCGAAATTTATAAACAAGCCATGAAAATGGCAGATTTTTTAGACCTTACCTTAGTTGAGGCCACCTTTGATGCAGATGCTTTTTTTCCTAAAATTGATGCCAGAAATTGGGAAGAAATTTCACGGCAAGATTTTAAGGCCGATAAAGAGCATAAGTACAATTATAGTTTTGTTACCTACAAAAAAAAGTGAGCCTCTCGGCCCACTTTTTACCTAACTAATTAAACTTATGATTCTCAATGGACCATAATTCTTATTAAATTTCAAATTTTTCAACAAACTTCCTGCCATCAGATGTCATAACAATTTTATAATGGCCTTTTTCGACTTTAGATACATCATAGATTCTTTCTAATATTTTTCCATCCATTAATTTTTCAGAATATATAAGATATGAGTTTCTATTATATATTTTAATATCTAATGGTTGATTCTCTAATGCCAATTTAGAAACTAAAAGGCGGCCACCTTTAAACCTAACAAAAGGCTTATTAATGATTGTTTCCTTAGCTTTATCGAAGGTAACGACATTTGATACCACCACAAAAGGTATAATCTTAATTTCCACCTCCTTGTCAAGTTCAAAATAATAATTGCCATTAGGTAATGCTGTAAGGTCAAACCCTTTAGAATATTCACCCGAATTTTCAATCAATTCTTTAAAAAGGACCATTCCATAATGATCTTTAATCAATAATAATGACCCTCTCTTAACATTTTCAAAGGTTACATGCGTAATCTCTTTTGTTTTTTCTTTTGTAAGTATTGTAAATTCATTTGCAAAACTTAACATAGTAGTAAACATAACTACTATTACCAAACTTGTTTTAGCTAATCTTTTCATAATTAATTTTCTTTAATGATTAATAACAGTACAAATGTATGTCTGATGTATACATTAGAAAACATGATATTTTGCCGATTTATATTCAATTTTAACACTGATAAATTATTTATAAATATTTTAAGATAATTTAGCATATAATCTGGTTAAATTCGCACATGTTAAAAATAATATAAACACTAATTTTGTAAACAAAATAGCAGTTATATGATAGCTAAAAAACCAGCCTTTGAGAAGATAAGTCCGAGTTTTGGCAGTTCTATATTAGTAAAGCAGCACAATGAACAAAGGCAGAACAATAGACCTTTTTGGCATTTTCATCCCGAAATTGAGCTAGTTTATGTTAATAAGGGTCAGGGTAAAAGACATATAGGTAATCACTTATCTTATTTTAATAATAGTCAGCTTATTATGTTAGGTGCTAATCTCCCGCATAATGGATTCACAGACAGATTGACGGTTAACGGAACAGAGACTATAATACAGTTCAAACCCGACTTTTTAGGGGATTCCTTTTTAAAAATGCCAGAAATGCATGAACTTACCTTGCTTTTTGAAAGGGCAAAAAAAGGATTGCTTTTCAAACCTGAAACAAAAAAGATTGTAGGCCCGAAAATTGAAAACTTATTAAACTTTAAAGGTTTCGAAAGGGTCATTAAATTATTGGAAATACTCAATGATCTTGCTTCAGCTCAAGATTATTCCATATTAAATATCGACGGTTTTGTTCTTGAGACTACCCCACAGGATAGTGCTAAAATCGATATTGTGTTTAATTTTGTAAATACAAATTTCCAAAGACATATTACATTGGAAGAAATTTCAGACAAAGTAAGTATGACAGTACCCGCCTTTTGCCGATATTTTAAAAAAGCAACAGGAAAAACATTTACTAAATTAGTGAACGAATACAGAGTTGTTCACGCAACAAAACTATTATCAGAAAGCCAATCTAGCATTACAGATATATGTTTTGAATGCGGCTTTAATAATTTTTCACATTTTAACAAGCAGTTTAAAGACTTTACCGGTAAAAGTGCTTCAAACTATCGTAAAGAAATGAAACGTATGCTCCAGTAGTTATTTAATTTCAATAATAAATGGCAGTCTGGCTTGCACTCCCTTTAATTCTGAAAATTGTTTGATATTTTTATAGATATTATAATTTTCTAATCCCAATTCTTCTTTTAAAAGATTTTCCTTAGCCTTGGCTGATAATGAAAATGGTTTAAAGGCATCTTTAAAATCTCTGGTGTAACGCGGATAATCAGTCGTTCTATAATCTTCGATCTCGGCTAATTCAGCAGCCAATTTTATGGCGTCCTCCAAATTCCCTAATTCATCTATCAATCCATTTTTCAAGGCTTCCTTGCCTGTCCAAACTCTGCCCTGACCAATACTATCAACTTGAGCAAAACTCATATTTCTACCGCTAGCAACCCTTTCTACAAATGTTTTATAAATATCTTCAATACTTTCCTTCGCATAATTATGAAACTCCTCTGTCATTGGTTCAAAAGGACTATAGCCCAAAGATTGTTTATTTGTACCTACTTGTTCTGCATTGATTCCTATATTATCTGCTAATTGGCTAAAATTAGGTATCATACCAAAAACGCCGATCGAACCTGTAATAGTAGTTGGTTCTGCTAATATTTTATGGGCATTGCATGCAATGTAATATCCACCTGAAGCAGCATAATTACCCATCGAAACGACTAGTGGCTTTTCCTTTTTTGTAATCTCTAATTCTCGCCAGATCATATCAGAAGCTAAGGCACTACCCCCTGGAGAATTAACTCTTAAAACCACCGCTTTAATGTTTTTGTCTTTTCTGATTTTCTTAAGGGCGTCAATGATTTTTTCCTGACCGATGTATTCCACATCACCTTCCCCATATCTTATTTCCCCTTGAGCATATACAATTGCAATTTTATCCTTGGCTGTTGATTTAATTCTTCCCTTACCAGAAGCGATATAATCAGCTATTGAAACTGAATTTAAAGGAGATCCGGAATCTATATCAAGCAAAGACTTTAATTTATTCTCGTATTCGTCGTTAAAAAGTTCACCATCGATCATATTATTTTGAATTCCCAAAGTTGGGTTTCTTATCAGTAAATTATCTGCAGTCACATTAATTTCTTCAACCGTTTTGTTCCTGCTTAACGCGATATCATCAGTTAGTTCTCCCCAAATTGAATTTAAAAAAGAAGTGATTTGTTCTTTATTGGCATCACTCATTTCATTGGTAAGGAATGGCTCAACGGCGCTTTTGTACTTGCCGTGTCTAATTACTTCCATTTTAAAACCAACTTTATCTTGAAAATCCTTAAAATAGAGAATCTCACTCACCAATCCCCTGAAATCTGTACCTCCTACAGGATTGATAAAAATTGAATCGGCAACCGAGCTCAAATAGTAATTTTTTTGAGTATAAAAATCTGCGTAGGCCAAAATAGGTTTACCAGATTCTTTAAAATCTAATAATTTATCTCGAATAGCTTGTGTTTGGGCGATACCACCATTTATATATAGCGTGTTTATGCTGATCGCTTTTATTTTCTCATCAGATTTGGCATTTTCAATAGCATTTAGTATTTCTTGAAGTCCGATTTTTTCATCATCCATACCTAATATTTCTTCAATCGGATCTGATATTTTTGGGGAATAATCTTTTATTGCTCTTTCAAGATTCAACTCCAAAATAGAATTTGTCTTTACTGAAATACTTTTATCTTCACCAAATGCCGACACCGATGCCGAAACAATTAGCATAAAAATAAAAAACATAATTGCGGTGGCTATCATCACTCCTAAAATTGCCGCCAATAATTCTCTTAAAAATTTCATTTATTTATAATTTTATATATCTAATATGTCTATATAGTTCTCCAAAAGTTACAACCTAAGTGCTTAAAATGTTCATAAATAGCGGCGCGAATATAAGATTTTATCTATTCATTTTATTTTCTTTGTAATCCTCAATGAAAATTTTAAGAACTACATATTTATCACTCGGAAGTAACCTTGGAAATAAGCTGAATAACTTGCAGTCTGCGCTAGATCTAATTTCGGAAAAAGTTGGCAGAATTATTAAAGTATCTTCCGTTTATAAAACCAGATCTTGGGGATTTGAAAGTGGTGATTTTTTAAATATTTGTATTGAAGTTTCTACAAATTTAAATCCTGAGAGTGTTTTAGATAAAGTTTTACAGATTGAAAACATCTTGGGTCGTACACGTGAAGTTTCTGGAGAATATAAAGCGAGAATTATAGATATTGATGTGTTGCTTTTTGATAATGAGATTATTTTTTATAAAAATTTAAAAGTACCACATCCTAGAATGCTTGAACGTAAGTTTGTCTTGGTACCGCTAACAGAGATCGCGGCAAACGTAAAGCATCCCATTGAAAAAAAGACCATTTTAATGTGTTTACAAAGTTGTACGGATACTTCCGAAATTGAAGAGACCGATTTGCAATTAAAACGCCCGATTTCGATAGTTGAAAAGTATAATTATATCGCAATTGAAGGTAATATAGGTGCCGGTAAAACAACACTATCGAAAATGATAGGTGATGATTTTAATGCAAAACTGGTATTAGAGCGGTTTGCAGACAATCCTTTTTTACCAAAATATTATGCTGATATGGAAAGATATGCTTTTCCTCTTGAAATGAGTTTCTTGGCAGATAGATACCAGCAACTGTCGGACGATCTGGCCCAATTCGACCTTTTTAAAAATTTTATTGTTTCTGATTATTATATCTTTAAATCACTCATTTTTGCACAAGTATCCTTATTGAAGGAAGAATATGTTCTTTACCGACGGATGTTTGACATTATGTATAAGGAGATTACCAAACCTGACCTTTATATTTATTTATATCAGAGCAACGAGCGGTTAATAGAAAATATTCGGTCAAGAGGCCGGGATTATGAGCAAAATATAACTTCTGAGTACCTTGAAAAGATCCATCAGGGATATTCTAATTTTATTAAAACAGAACAAAATCTAAACACACTTATAATTGATGTGTCAGAATACGATTTCGTAAATTCGAAAGAAGATTATGCGGCCATCATTAAATTGATGAATGATTACGATATCTCGACCTGATTATTTTTTAATAAGCTTTAATTTTTCTGCAAAATAATCACAAAAATCCCGCATGGTGGCTGTCATTTTCTCATCATTCGTGGCACGGTAAAACGTATCGGACATTGAAAGTAATGTTTGATGAAAGAACATTTTCATTTCTTCTAGTGGCATATCTTTAGTCCAAAGATCCATTTTTAATGTTTCCTTCTTTTTGGAATCCCAAACCGAAATTAAGAATGCTTTTGTACTTTCATTAGTGATACCTCCCTCTTTCGCATCCCATGATAGTTTTTCGGGAATTTTGTTTTCATCCAGTTCTACTGTAAACTTGATTTCAGATTTATTTTTTGCCATTATTTCGTGGGTTTATATTTAGATTTTTTAAAGATTTCTTCGTTGTTCATTTTCAACAGTTCTTGTAAGGAAGTGTCATTATTTTCCATATAGGCCCTTATTATTTGCCAGCCGAACCAAACTCCTATTTTTCCAGGTGTCTCACTATCGTTTGCCTGATAAAATTTAGAAAAAGGTGCATCATCTATAAATCTCCTTGATAATTCCTGATCTGTACTGAACAATAATTTATTCTGTACAAAATATTTCCAAACATCTTCGTCGTTGAATAATGCCCAATCTATTTGTGCTGGCGAATATCCCATTTTTTCTGCATCTGAGATGTTCGGTAAATACGCATCTAATAAATACTTTTTCTTCCCTTCTTGTATTATCCTCGAAATAAATGATCTATTCGTAACATAAGGTATTTGAACATTAGCAATCGCCTCAGCAACATCCACAATTAAATGGCTTTTCTTAAAGTTGTTTTTAATATAGGCCGGAAAATCCTGATAAATTTTACTGTCATTTCCCAAATACATATCTAATGAAATAAACAACAAGCTATCTGCGTAAACAATTTTATTTTCATAATCTACATTAGTGAGCAATGTAATTATTGTAGGTGCTCTAAAATCGGGATAATAATATTTTATATGTTTAAATAAATCGGTAAGCTTTTCTTCTTCCTCATCAAAATTACTAAATACGGTTTGTGTTTCAGCAAACAATTCTTGTTCATCTTTATCCTGCATTTTTTGAATCCAAATGCTATCATGATTTTGTTCAGGAAATAAATAAGGATATTTATGCTTCAATTCAGTCAAATTTGAAGAGGAACTTGTATAAAATTCCTGATCAAATCGCTTTATAGTAGTTTTAATATCAATATCTGAAATGTTGATATCCAATTTGTTTTCCTTACCACAATTCAACATGAAGAGGAATATGATAATAAAAGAAATGTATTTAAACATTGGCCAGAATTTTTTATTTTTTTAGTACTTTCGTTGTATAAAAATAACTTCTTAAGCGCTCAGAAGTTTGAACAACAAAACTACTAAATAGTTTCGCAATGCTCACAGAAAAAGTTACAAATCACATTGTAAAATGGTTAAAAGATTATGCTACTAATGCCGGGATTAAAGGTTTTGTTGTGGGTGTATCTGGCGGAATAGACTCTGCAGTAACTTCTGCACTTTGTGCGAAAACTGGACTTCCTACTTTATGCCTTGAAATGCCTATTCATCAAGCTGAAAGTCAGGTAAGTAGAGCCTTAAATCATGTCAAATGGCTGCAGGATAATTTTGATAATGTTTCGATGACCCGTATTAACTTAACCTTGGTTTTCGATAGTCTGGTAAGTGCGCTGCCAAGAGTTGAAAATAAGGAAAACCTATTTATGTCTTTGGCAAACACCAGGGCAAGGCTTAGAATGACCTCTTTGTATTATTTCGCTGCATTACATGGATATTTAGTTGCAGGTACAGGAAATAAAGTTGAAGATTTTGGTGTAGGTTTTTATACAAAATATGGTGACGGCGGCGTAGACCTAAGTCCGATTGCCGATCTTATGAAGTCTGAAGTATATGAAATTGCCAGATTTCTGGGAATCAATAAAGAAATAATTGATGCCGCACCAACAGATGGTTTATGGGGAGACGACAGGACCGATGAAGACCAGATTGGGGCGAGTTATGATGAACTGGAATGGGCTATGGATATGATAGATAAAGGTAAATCCAGCAAAGATTTTAAAGGTAGAAAACGTGAAATTATTGAAATCTATACGAAGCTCCATAATGCCAACAAACATAAAATGGTACCTATCCCCGTTTGTAAGATTCCTAAAGCCTTGAAAGGTTAGACAACCCTATTCAACTTTTCAAAGAGTAGTTTTTTGAGCGAGGTATAATTAACCACCATTTCTAGCATAGATTGATTATCTTCTTCTGACTGAGGTTCGTCGAGCAATTCTTTAATCTTGAGTTCGATTAGTATCCTGCGCAAATTTAGAATGGCATCCATTACCAATTTTGACAAACTTTTATCTTTTGCTTTTACATAAATTTCCTTCCGTTCCCAATCGCTCAAGGTATATTTTTCATCATCCATTAAAATATCTGTTACCACTCTTCCTATTTCTTCATCTTCATGGTTGATAAATGAATCTGCATTGATCTGTTCGTCCTGATTTAACTGGTGGATGACATCATAATAGATCTTTTTAAAAGTTTCATTGCTAAATTCAATTTCATCATCCTGCATATGCAGATAAATTTCATTAGAAACTTTATTCTGGTAATTTTCCTTCACAATTTTTGTCTTTCCTTCATCGTCTTCAATAGCTACATAATCAACAAAGTCTACTTCCCTATTCCCATATAATAATAATATTTCTATCAGCTTTTTTTCTAACCTGTTCAGCTGGTCAACCTTTGCCAATTGTTGCGATTTGGGTTTAACCACTTCAAAAGTAGGTTGTTGCTGGGTAGGTCTTTGAGATGCATCGCGCAATTCACGTTTTGCCAGTTGAGCCAGTTCGCTAAACAATACCTTTTCAGAAATTCCCATGATCTTAGCACATTCTTGTACATAGATCTCTCGCTGAATATTATTAGGTATTTTAGAAATTGTGGCCACAATATCACGTATTAATCCTGCTTTTTTAACCGGATCATCCTTTGTATCATCCATTAAAATAGAAACTTTAAAACGGATAAAATCCTGAGCATTGTTAACCAGGAATTCTTTCAATGCTTCAGGTGAATTACTTTTGGCAAAACTATCGGGATCTTCACCATCAGGAAAGGCCACAACCTTAACATTCATCCCTTGTTCTAAGATCAGATCGATCCCTCTTAAAGAAGCCCTGATACCCGCCGGGTCACCATCAAATAATACAGTGATGTTTGGTGTTAACCTGCTGATCAAACGAATCTGATCAGGCGTTAAGGCAGTACCCGAAGAAGCCACCACATTATGAATACCTGCCTGGTCGAACGAAATTACGTCTGTATAACCCTCTACCAAATAACAATTATCTTCTTTGGCTACATCTTTCTTGGCATGATATATTCCGTAAAGCACTTTGCTTTTATGATAAATTTCGCTTTCAGGAGAATTTACATATTTCGCCGCTTTTTTATCACTGGTTAAGATTCTGCCTCCAAAACCCAATACGCGTCCAGACATACTATGAATAGGAAATATAACCCTTCCTTTAAATCGATCGAATTGTTTATCTTCCTTAACAATGGTTAAGCCTGTCTTTTCTAAATATTCTAATTGATAACCTTTGGCAAGTGCCTGGTTTGTAAAAACATCCCACTGGTCTAAAGCATAACCTAATTCGAATTTTTTAATAGTTGCATCGGTATATCCCCGCTCTTTGAAGTAGCTTAATCCAATGGCTTTTCCTTTTTCTGATTTTAGTAAGATGTCATGAAAATAATTCCGGGCGTATTCCGATACCAGATACATGCTTTCACGTTCATTGGTCTGTTTTTTTTGTTCATCAGATTGCTCGGTTTCTTCAATCTCAATATTGTATTTTTTAGCCAAATACCTTATGGCCTCAGGGTAGGAATAATGTTCGTGCTCCATCAAGAAAGAAATCGCATTTCCACCTTTACCAGAACTGAAGTCTTTCCAAATCTGTTTTACGGGAGACACCATAAAAGATGGTGTTTTTTCATCGGCAAAAGGACTTAATCCTTTAAAATTACTACCGGCTTTTTTTAGTTGGACAAAATCACCAATAACCTCTTCAACACGTGCAGTTTCAAAAACTTTGTCTATGGTGTTTTTGGTAATCATTTATGTAGTTTACGATACTGCCTTAAGCTTGTTCAATGTAGATTTAGTTAACTTACTTTCAGCATATTTTTTAGATACCTTTAATGTCTTTTCATTCGTTCCCGGAAGTTCGAACATGGCGTCTGTTAGAATGGCTTCACATAAAGATCTTAAGCCACGGGCACCTAATTTATATTCTACTGCTTTATCAACAATATACTGCAATGCCTTTTCATCAATTGAAAATTCAATGTCATCCATTTCGAACAACTTTTCATATTGTTTAATGATAGCATTCTTGGGTTCAGTTAAAATGGCTCTTAGAGTATCGGCATCTAAGGGATTTAAATAAGACAATACAGGTAAACGACCAATGATTTCAGGAATCAGCCCAAAATCTTTGAGATCTTTTGGCACTATATATTGTAATAGATTGTTTTCGTCTACTTTTTCTTTTTTGGAGGCACCATAACCAACGGCCTGCATGTTAAGGCGTTTACCTATTATCCTTTCAATACCATCAAAGGCACCGCCTGCGATGAATAAAATATTTCGGGTATCTACCTCTACAAATTTTTGGTCGGGATGCTTTCGGCCACCTTTTGGCGGGACATTCACTACTGTTCCTTCTAATAATTTTAGTAATGCCTGCTGTACACCCTCTCCTGAAACATCTCTGGTTATCGAAGGGTTATCACTTTTTCTGGCTATTTTATCTATCTCATCAATAAATACAATACCCTTTTCGGCTTTTTGTACGTTATAGTCAGCTGCCTGTAACAGACGTGTAAGGATCGTTTCCACATCCTCTCCTACATAACCCGCCTCGGTTAATACGGTAGCATCAACAATGGCGAAAGGCACATTCAACATTTTTGCAATAGTTCTAGCCAGCAATGTTTTACCGGTACCTGTTGCTCCCACCAACATGATATTACTCTTTTCTATTTCAATCTCATCTTTTTTTGCAGCGGGCTGTAGCAAACGCTTATAATGATTGTAAACGGCTACAGAAATTACCTTTTTTGCCTGATGTTGACCAATAATATATTCGTCTAAGAAATTTTTAATTTCTAATGGCTTTTTTAATATTAATTCTCCAGAAAGTCCGGTTGCTGCAGTTTCAGTAATTTCATCCAATACAATACCATGGGCCTGTTCAATACACCGATCACAAATATGTGCATCGAGGCCTGCAATTAATAAATTGGTTTCTGATTTCTTACGTCCGCAAAACGAACATTCTAATTCTTCTTTCTTTGCCATTATCTTTTCCGTAAGGGTTGACTACTTAAACTTTAAATAACCCTATTTATTATTTGCTTCTTGATAAAACTTCATCTATCATTCCATATTTCTTAGCTTCTTCGGCTTTCATCCAGTAATCCCTATCAGAATCGTCATGTACCTTTTTAATGGATTGGCCAGAATGTTTAGCGATGATCTGATACAACTCATCTTTTAATTTTAAAATTTCACGCGCCGTGATTTCTATATCAGAAGCCTGCCCTTGAGCTCCACCCAAAGGTTGATGTATCATAATTCTTGAATGAGGTAAAGCAGATCGTTTTCCTTTAGTGCCTGCACTCATCAGCACTGCTGCCATTGAGGCTGCGATTCCTGTACAAATAGTTGCCACATCTGGCTTAATAAATTGCATAGTATCATAAATGCCTAACCCGGCATATACGCCACCACCTGGTGAATTTATATATATAGAAATATCTTTTGTAGAATCTGTGCTTTCTAAAAACAATAATTGCGCTTGTATTACATTGGCTACATAATCATCAATTCCTGTACCTAAAAAAATGATCCGGTCCATCATCAGTCTGGAAAAAACGTCAAAAATAGCAATGTTCATTTGCCGTTCTTCAATGATATTTGGTGTTAGTGCCATTGGGTACATGGCGCTAATCATTTTATTATAATATATACTATTAATACCTTGATCTTTAATAGCGAATTTTTTAAATTCTTCTCCGTAATTCATTTTATTAATTTTATTAATATTTAAGACGGTAAATATACTAACAAATTACTAATTAAATGTTCCAATCAAGAACAATCAAATATTTAGTGGTTAATGTATTTTGAATTCTAAAAATAACTAATTTTACACTGCCTAATTTATAATTTATGAGGAATATATTTTAACACTCTTGCCCTAACTATCAAGTTTTCGGAGAAAACACCGGATAGTTTATCACAGGTACTTTAAAATTAAAAAAACCTGTTTTAACACATCAGAAGCTTTAAAAATTAACCTTAATAAATAATATAATTAGATCATGAAAACATTGGTAATTATGGTTATTGCGTTATTTTCCTATACAAATAACAACCATACAACAGAAACTATATTACAAGAACAACAACAATATATTGGCACATTTGCCGGACTTACAGATGATTACTATTTTGAATTTAAAGACGTTCAAGGTAAAAGCACCGTTTTTCACGAAATCAATAATGATGTTGATGTAAATTTATTTGATGACGACGCTGCCGGTAAAAAATACGAGATTACTTGGGAAGCATTTACTATTGAAGAAACAGATGATGATGGTGAACCTACAGGAGAAACTCAACAAGGGAAACGTATCACAGCAATGAAGGAAATTATTTAATGATTCATCCAGACACAAAACTAGGTTATATTAATGACGAGATTGGTTATGGTGTTATAGCAACATCGTTTATCAAAAAAGGAACCATTACATGGGTCTTAGATGAACTCGATAGAGAATTTACACCAAAACAATTTGAAGCGTTGGGTAGTATCTATAAAGATATTCTAGACAAATATTCGTTCAGAAATAATAAAGGTAATTATATCTTATGTTGGGATCATGCCAGGTATGTTAATCATAGTTTCAAATCAAATTGTTTAACAACTGCCTATGATTATGAGATCGCTATACGGGATATAGAGCCAGGTGAACAGTTGACCGATGATTATGGTTATTTAAATATTTCTGAACCCTTTAAAGCCTATGATGAAGGAACACAAAGAAAGGTGGTTTACCCGGATGACCTTTTAAACTATGCCGATGTTTGGGATAAACAGTTACTACCGGCATTTAAAGAAATACCAAATGTAGAACAACCCTTAAAATCATTGTTGACAAAATCGCAGTGGGAAGATATTATGATTATAAGAAAAGGAATTAAATCGATGGATTCGATTCGGAATGTTTATTACGATCCGAACAAATAAAAAAATCAATCGTTTTATATTAAAAAACCCGAAATTTTCATTTCGGGTTTTTTTATGTAGATTCATCGCTAGGCCTTCCAAACCGGCAAGGTATGCTCAGAATGACAACTTTATCTTTTACTTATAAACTTCTTTTACAAAATCGTCAAACGAAACTTCTTTTGTTTTTAGCTTTACATTTTCTTTAAAGAAGTTTAATAATTTCTGACTCATTAATTGCTCAGACAAACGTTTAACCTCATCTTGATTGCTCAGGATCCTACCGGCAATATCCTCCAATTCTTTTTCTTCGGGGTTCGCATTACCGAACTGTGCCATTTGGCTTTTAATAAATCCTTTGGCAAACTCTTTTAGTTCTTCAAAAGTTACTTGCAAATTATGTTCTTTACTAATCTTACCTTCTATTAACTGGTAACGCAATCCTTTTTCAGAACGGTTATATTCTTCGGCAGCTTCCTGCTCCGTCAATTGTTTTTCACCAGCTACAGCCAACCATTTTTGTAAAAATTCTGCCGGCAAGTCAAATTTTGTGTTTTCAATTAGACTTTCGGTAACGGCATTCAATAACTGCTGGTCTGCTTGTTGCTCAAATTGCTTTTCGGCATCTTCTTTTAATTTAGCCCTGAATTCCTTTTCGGTCTTCACAACATCCTTACCAAATAATTTATCAAAAAGCTCTTGATCTAATTTAGCTGGCTCTGTATATGAGATTTCCTCAATCGTAAGTTGTACTTCTACATCTAAACCATGAACATCATCGTGAGAAACACCTAAATTATTCTGCAACATATGATCATCTGCAAACAGACCTTTGGTCTTTAAAGTGATAACTTCACCAACTTTAGCACCAATAAGTTTTTTTACATTGGCTTTGCCTTTAATACTATCTATTTTAAAAGTTGATTTCTTTTCAATCTCTTTCTTAGTATTTACAAATGTTCCGGTAATATTTGAATTGTTAGCCACTTCTGTTTGAGAAATAATTTTACCATATCTCTCCAAAATATTGGCAGCCTGACCATCTAACATTTTCTTGTCGGCAATTATTTTATAATGGGTAATTGCTTTTTTAGGTTGCAAATTCACTTCAAACTCGGGCGTTAGACCCAATTCAAATTCAAAAGTAAAAGTGTCGGCATCCCATGAAAAATCATCCTGTGATTTTGGTAGGGGATTTCCTAAAATATCCAGCTTCTCTTCCACCAAAAAATTACTTAACGAATCTTGAAGTAATTTGTTTACCTCATCGATCAACACGGGTTTTTCATATTGCTTTTTAACAAGGCTCATGGGAACATGACCTTTTCTAAAGCCGGGGATATTCGCTTTTTTACGATAATCCTGTAAAATTTTTGCGACTTTACTTTGATAATCTTCTTCTGTTATATCAATTTTAACAACAGCATTTAGTGCGTCGATATTTTCTTTTGTAATATTCATTTCTACTTTATTTCTCTTTGCTTATAAAATTATTTTACTCGAATAGTAAGCGGGCGCAAAATTAGTAAATTTCTGTTACAAAACAACTTATGTATCTCAATGTTTTTCATCCTTTAAGAATGAATATAGGATTGATTGCGAAAATGACAGCAATAAACTAAACAATAATGCATACCAAAAACCTGAAACATTAAATCCATCAACTAATTTTCCAGCTAATAAAATGATCAAGGCATTTATTACGAACAAAAATAAGCCCAATGTCACAATTGTGAGTGGTAGTGTAAAGAAAATTAACAATGGTTTAACGAAAATTCTTAATAGCCCTAATACAATAGCCACGATAAAAGCGGTTGTATAGGAGTCAACTCCTATACCCGGCAATATATTTGCCAACAAAACTACTATGACAGCTGTAAAGAGTACCCTTATGATTAGTTTTAACATAGTTTAATTTTTTAAGTGATTAGATTTAAGCTAAATATATTATTATTTTTTACTACCATCACTGTGTCAAAACATTATTTTGCCAAAAAACTATCAACATAGTTATAAAAATCAGTTGGATTTTCGGCATGTAACCAATGGCCGGCATTTTTGACCGTTACTATAGTAGCATTAGGAAAATGAGCTTCTATCAAGCTCTTGTCATCATTAGATATATAACCCGAATTCTCCCCTTTTAAAAATAATGTAGGGCCTTCGAATAAAGTTAAAGGTGGTAAGGCGACGCCCACCTCATCTATATTTTCAATTAAACTTTCTAAATTAAATCTATAACCTAATTGGTCTTTTGATTTCCAATGAACATTTTTTAATAAGAACTGCCTGATAGCGAATTCGGGAATATAATCTTTTAGTACCTTATCAATTTCATTGCGGGATCTCAAGTTGGTAAAATCAATCGCATTCAAGCCGGCTAAAATAATATCGTGATGCCTTGGATAAAACTTTGGTGCTATATCAGCAACGATCAATTTATTCACAAACTCCGGATATGTCATGGCAAATAACATCACTGTTTTTCCGCCCATAGAATGACCCAAAAGATTTGCCTTATCAATTTGATGATGTTTTATATAGTTGAAAAGATCTTCAACCATAACTTCATAATTAAATTCATCTGAGTGAAAACTACGACCGTGATTTCTTTGATCAATTAAGTGAACTTCATATTTTTCAGCAAAAATATTTCCCAGCGATTTCCAATTATCACCCATACCAAAAAAACCATGCAGTATTAATAATGGCTCTCCGCTACCTAATATTTTTGAATGTAGAAGTGGTATCAATGTAATTTGTGTAAATACATATTTATAACATTTTCTAAGCCTAAATATAAAGATTCTGCTATTAAAGCATGTCCTATAGACACTTCCAGAAGATTTGGAACATGTTGTTTAAAATATGATATATTGTCTAAATTTAGATCGTGACCTGCATTTATCCCTAAGCCCAATTGCGTTGCTAATTTTGCGCTTTCCACATAAGGTTTAATTCCCTTTTTGTTTCCCAATGCGAATTGTGTAGCATATTCTTCGGTATACAATTCAATTCTATCTGTTCCAGTTTTTGCAGAGGCTTCAATTAAAGATAAATCTGGATCCATAAAGATGGATGTTCTAATACCGTTTTTTTGAAATTCTTTAACAACATCTATTAGAAAATCTTGGTTTTTAATGGTATTCCAACCCGAATTTGAAGTAATTGCATCAACAGCATCTGGCACCAAGGTTACTTGGGTTGGTTTTATATCTAACACCAAATCTATAAACTTTGTGATCGGATTTCCTTCAATATTAAATTCTGTTTTTATTATTGGTATTAGATCATAGGCATCCTGATAACGAATATGTCTTTCATCAGGCCTTGGATGAATGGTGATTCCTTCAGCACCAAAAGATTGTATATCAATAGCAGCTTGTACCACATTAGGAGTGTTACCACCTCTTGAATTACGCAGTGTCGCAATTTTATTAATGTTTACGCTTAATTTAGTCATAGACTATTTTAGATTTATTAAAATATATAATTTAAAAAACATTTACGGCGATAAAATTAGTGTATTTGTCTATTAATTTTAGTTATTTTGCATCATATTATGCAAACTACCGATTACATAAATAAAGACATAAAGGCCCTATCTCCTTCTGATAAAATAAGTAAAGCTAAAAAAATATTTGAAGAACTTACTTTTACGCATTTACCAGTAGTAGATAAAAGGAATTTATTGGGTTTAGTCGCTAAAAGTGATATCCAGACCATTGATAAAGAAAACAAATTGATTTCTGATTTCAGTTATTTATTTGGTACTTTTCATACATATGACAATACCAATTGGTTTGAATTGTTAAAATTATTTGCCTTAAACGATACTACCATAATTCCGGTCGTAAACAAAAACCAAAAATATCTTGGTTATTATGAGTTAACCGATATTATGCATATTTTTAATAATACGCCTTTCTTAAATGATACGGGTGCAACACTTGTAGTTTCGAAAGGAGTTCAAGATTATTCTTTTAGCGAGATTGCTCAAATTGTCGAATCAAATAATGGGAAATTATTAGGTGCTTTTATTTCTAAAATGGATGAGGAAAACGTTGAAATAATTGTTAAGTTGATAGATGATGATCTAAATAACACCATTCAGTCCTTCAGAAGGTACAACTATTCAATATTGTCAAGTTTTCATATTGATGAATACCTGACCACACTCAAGGAAAGGTCTGATTATCTCCAAAAATATTTAAACATATGAAGGTAGGAATATATGGACAATATTATAAAGGAGAAGCAGTAAGTTATATAGAAATTTTATTACAAACCCTTTCGAAAAAAAATATTGAAGTTGTAATAGAAGAAAATTTTTATGACCTAATAAAAATTAACAATTTTCCGGAAAAAAAATATCAAACTTTTGGTGATTACTCCGACCTTGATAACTCCTTTGAGTTTATGCTTACCGTTGGTGGGGATGGGACTTTTTTAAGAGCGGTAACTTATATTAGAGATCTAAATATCCCCGTAATAGGTATAAACATTGGGCGTCTCGGGTTTCTAGCAACTGTACAGAAAGAGGATATTTCACGAGCTATTGACTTATTAATAAATAAAAAATATAGTCTTAATGAAAGAACATTATTAACCGTAACTACTGATCAAATTAATAGTGATTTATCAGATATTAACTTTGCTTTAAACGAAATATCCGTGAGCAGAAGAAATACAACTTCAATGATTTCGGTAGAAACCTATTTAGATGATGAATATTTAACCTCCTATTGGGCAGATGGGCTAATCGTCTCAACCCCAACAGGATCTACGGGATATTCATTAAGTTGTGGAGGGCCAGTTATCGCTCCAAATACTAAAAGTTTGATTTTGACCCCGATAGCTCCTCATAATTTAAATGCGAGACCGCTGGTTATACCAGACGATACTACTATCAAATTAAGAGTTATATCAAGAGAAGAACAGTCTTTGGTTAGTTTAGATTCAAGAACTGCAACCATAGATAATAAGGCAGAACTTATTATTAAAAAGGCGCCTTTTACGATAAAAACAATTCAATTAAATCAACAAACCTTCTTAAAAACCCTTAGAGAGAAATTACTTTGGGGAGAAGATAAAAGAAATTAGACTTATAAGTTTAACATAACTTAAGGCTCTTTACAACAATATTTTATCTTTAAAACTGTTAATCAAAAAAGAGTTTTTAATCCTTTAAAACCTCACAGATTTAATTATATTTGCAAACCAATTTTTAAGATGAAAAAACAGTTTTTAACTTTCATATTTATTTTAACAACAGGTATAGTTTCAGCACAGCTTTATGAAGTGGGGGCTTTCTTAGGCGGTAGTAATTATATTGGCGATTTAGGACCTACACAATATATTAATCCTAATAGAATTGCCATTGGCGGAGTTGCTAAATTTAATTGGACTCCCAGAATAACACTAAGGGGTACGGTAATCTACACCAAACTTCATGCTGCCGATAAATATGCTAATAACGACTTTAGGATCAGTCGTGGTAGAGAATTCAACAATAAAATAGTTGATGCCGCAGCCGGAATTGAATTTAGTTTTTTCAAATACAGCATGTCAAAGGTCGGATTTTCACAAACACCATATATTATTGCCCAAATTGGTGCGGTTACTTATAATGGAATTACAGAAGGCGCCGATCCCGGCACATTGGAATCAAAAATAAAAACATCTTTGGTTTTGCCTTTTGGAGTAGGTTATAAAATGAGATTGGCAGAAAATGTTGGTATTGCTTTTGAAACTTCCTTTCGATATACTTTTAAAGATGAAATTGACGGCAATCTACATTCCGTTCCTGGCTTGGATTTTGGAAACCCTAATAGTGACGATTGGTATGTTTTTACAGGTGTTACTATAGTATATGCATTTGGACGTCCAGGCTGTTACAGTGGTGAATTTTAAGAAATGGATATTAAATCGCAAATAGACTCACATAAACTTCCGAATCATGTTGCTATCATAATGGATGGTAACGGTCGTTGGGCCAAACAAAAAGGGATGGCCAGAGTTTTTGGACATAAAAACGGTGTAAAAGCGGTAACAGAAACCGTTGAAACTGCCGCCGAATTAGGCATAAAAGTACTTACACTTTATGCTTTTTCAACCGAAAACTGGAAAAGACCTAAAAAAGAAATTGATGTTTTGATGAGCCTGCTGGTAAGTTCTTTAAAAGATGAGCTACCTACACTCCAAAAGAATAACATCAAACTTCAATCGATCGGACAGATCGAAAATTTACCAAAAAAGGCTCAAAAGGAATTAAATGAAGTTATTAAACTTACTAAAAATAATAGCGCTTTGGTTCTCAACCTTGCATTAAGTTATGGATCAAGAGAAGAAATTGTTAAGGCTATTAAAAAGATTTCTAAAAAAGTTGTTAATAAAGAACTATCTATAGAAGAAATTGATGAAAAAATTATAAATAATCATTTATATACTTTTACTTTGCCCGACGTTGATTTTTTGATCCGTACAAGTGGTGAAAAACGTATCAGTAATTTTCTGCTTTGGCAAATCGCCTATGCAGAATTGTACTTTACAGATGTGTTGTGGCCAGATTTTAGAAAAGAAGATTTTTTTAAAGCCATTTTGAATTACCAGCATCGCGAGAGACGCTTTGGGAAAATTAGTGAACAAATTGAACTTGATAATGAATAAACTAATAGTCAAACTATTACTCTTTGTATTTACCTTCACTGCAACCATAAGTAATGCTCAAGACATAATTCCCGAAATAACCGAGTCTACCGACAGTATTTCAACAAATCAAAATATTGATAGTATCCCTACTAAAAGGATTTCTTTAAGTGATATTAATTTTACCAAGGTTGATACGTATATTTTAGGTGGATTATCATTTAAGGGGAATCAGCAATTTACAGATCAATCCATAACTGCCTTTTCCGAATTACAGGTTGGTCAGCCTATTAAGATTCCAGGTGACAAGTTAACGGCTGCCATTAAAAAATTATGGAATTCTAAATTATTTAGCAACGTAGACGTCTATGTTATTAAAATTGAAGATAAGACTATTTACCTTGAATTTGAAGTACAAGAGCTTTCAAAATTGAGCACGGTAACATTCGAAGGCGTTAAAAAAAATAAGGCTGCTGAGCTTCAAAAAGAAACAGAATTTAAAAAAGGTGCAATGCTCACCGAGAATTTAATAACGACCACGAAAAACTATATAAAGAAGAAATATGTTGATAAAGGCTATTTAAAAACTAAAGTAACCATTAACACTAAAATTGACACAACAGACAACAATACTGAAAAGGCGTTGGTTGTAGTGGATAAAGGCGATAAGGTTAAAATTAAAAATCTGCGTTTTCAAGGTAACGACGCCTTTAAAGTTAAACGACTTAAAAAAATACTGAAGAAAACCAAACAGAAAAGCATTACTCATGTTTTTACCCCATCGCGCTATCGAGAAAAAGAGTATACAGAAGATTTAGAAAGACTCATAGAAAAATATCGTGAAAAAGGGTTTCGAGATGCCCAAGTACTTAAAGATTCTATTTCTTGGAACGATGATAATACCATTAATTTGGATATTACCTTAAATGAGGGTAAAAAGTATTATTTTGGAGATATTAAATTTTTAGGAAATTCTGTTTATTCAGACGATCAGCTAATTCAATTTTTAGGTATAACTAAGGGAGATGTTTATAATGGAAAACTGTTAAATGAACAGGTAAAAGGAGATGGAACACCAGAATCACAAGATATTACCAATTTTTATTTAAACAACGGTTATTTATTTTCGAGTGTTACACCTGTTGAAATAAGGGTTGAAAATGACACCATTGACATTGAAATTAGAATTCGGGAAGACGAACCGGCAAATATTAGAAAGATTACCTTAATCGGAAATCAAGTTACCAATGACCATGTGATTTTCAGAGAACTACGTACCAAGCCAGGTAGTTTGTTCAGTAGGGCCGATATCATCCGATCCATTCGTGAAGTCGGCCAATTACCATATATCGATGCAGAGAATATCGTACCCGATGTAAAACCTAATTATGGTGATAAAACTGTAGACATAGAATATAGTATAGCAGAAAAAGGAGCCAGTCAGATTGAATTACAAGGCGGTTTTGGTGGTGGTGCTTTTATAGGAACCTTAGGTTTATCCTTTAGTAATTTTTCTGTAAAAAATCTATTCAACGGTGAAGAGTATAAACCAGTACCCCGGGGAGATGGTCAAACAGTTTCATTAAGAGCTCAGGCGAGCCGTTTTTCTAGTACATATAGTTTATCATTTACCGAACCATGGCTTGGTGGTAAAAGACCGAGATCATTGTCGTTCTCGCTATTTAGTTCAAGCCAATTTAGTTTTAACCCAGCCACCAGAGACGTTGATAAATCTCAAAAGTTAAATATAATAGGAGCTACTATCGGTATTAGTGAGAGATTAAGGTGGCCTGATGATTATTTTACCTTATCTACGGTTTTAAGCTATCAGCGATTTAATCTAGATAATTTTTTCTTAGGAACTTTTGGATTTAATAATGGTATTTCGAACAACTTATCATTGGCCGTAAATTTTGGTAGAAATTCCGCCGGACCTAATCCAATATTCCCAACAACAGGATCTCAGTTCAACGTTGGCGCTAAGATGACTCCACCCTATTCGCTTTTCAGTAATAAAGATTATGCTGGCCTTTCAGCGCAAGAAAGGTTTGAACTTTTGGAATTTTATAAAATTAACTTCTCTGGAAAATGGTATACCACGTTAACGGGAAAATTAGTTTTAATGTCAAATGCTGAATTTGGATTTTTAGGAGCATATAACAATGCCTTAGGTGTGTCACCATTTGAAAGATTTTATGTAGGTGGTGATGGATTAGCCTCAGGTCAGTTTGATGGTAGGCAGACTATTGGATTGCGTGGTTATGAAAATAGCAGTTTATCTCAAAATACTGGTGGGACCATATATAATAAATTTTCATTTGAAGTAAGATACCCCCTTACATTAAAGCCTTCTGCCTCAATTTATGGCCTGGCGTTTTTAGAAGGTGGTAACTCATTTAATGGATTTGATAACTTTGAACCTTTCAATTTGAAACGCTCTGCCGGAATTGGTGTAAGAATATTTATGCCGGCATTTGGTTTATTAGGAATAGATTTTGGACATGGCTTTGATGATGTGCCTGGTTTACCCGGTGTAAAATCAGGATGGCAAACTCATTTTATAATTGGTCAACAATTCTAAGTAAATTAGTAACTTTGGGCATGATTAATAAGTTTGGCACGATTTTTTCAAAATACCTTTAAAATAATGATACGTAAAGTTCTATTTTTTTTAGCAGTTACAATTAGCCTTAATGCGCTAGCACAAAAGCCTCAGCGTATAGGATATATAGACATGGAATATATATTAGAAAATGTTCCTGAATATAATGACGCTCAGTCCAGGTTGAATGCTAAAGTTGCAACCTGGCAACAAAAATTGGACGGATTGAAACGTGAAATTGAAGTAATGAAGACGGACTTAAGTAATGAAAAGCCATTGCTTACCAAGGAATTAATTGATGAACGCGAAGAAGATATTCAAATTAAAGAATTAGATCTCAGGAATTTACAGGCCGCATATTTTGGCCCAACCGGTGATCTATATTTATTGAGAAAACAATTAGTGAAACCAGTACAAGATCAAATTTATAATGCTGTCCAAAATATAGCAGTTAGTAAGAATTATGATATTATTTTAGATAAATCGAGTGACCTGATCATGCTTTATGCAAATACGAGATTTGATGTTAGCGAGCTAGTGCTAAATAGCATTGTACGTGGAAGAAAAAAGGCGCAATTAGAAGAGAAAAAGAATCAACAACAAATTGATGTTGAAGATGCCGCTGATAATGTCCAAGTCAAGATTGATGAAAGAGCAAAGAAAAGAGAAGAGTTACAAAATAGAATTAAAGAACAACAAGAAGCAAGAGCTAAACAAAGGGAAGAATTAAAAAAAGCAGCAGCAGAAAAAAGAGCTAAACGATTAGAAGAGATTGAAAATAGAAGAAAAAATCTTACAGAAACTGTAAGTAAGTCTAAAGAGGCAGTTACAGATTCAGTAAAATCTGAACCACTGGATTCATTACAGAGGGTTTCGATTGAAAAAGAGAAAGACAGTTTAAAAAACAGCAAAAGAGCCGCCTTGTTAGATAAGATAAAAAAACAACAGGAAGCAAAAGCAAAAAGGCGTGAAGAAATTAAAAAAGCAGCCGAAGAAAAAAGAAAAAAAAGATTAGAAGAAATTGAAAAACGAAAAAAACAACAAGAAAATAACAATTAATATTAATACTCAAAACAAATGAAACTATTTAAAAATCTATTATTAGTAAGTGCATTATTTTTTGCCTTTGCAGTTACGCAGGCACAATCTAAAGTTGCACATATAAATACCGAAGAATTGGTATCGTCTATGCCAGAGACTAAGCAAATGCAGGAGGAATTAAAAAAAGTTGCAGCTGCCTATGATTCTGAATATAAAAGTCAAGGAAGTTCACTTCAGGCTAAATTAAAGAAATATGGAGCTGAAGCTGCGACACAAACTGATGCTGAAAACGCTAAACGTGAAGCAGAAGTTCAAGATCTGAACAAAAAGATTCAGTTATATGCTCAAACTGCACAACAGGAATTACAAAAAAAGGAGTTCGATCTTTATAAGCCTATCGCAGAAAAAGCAGAAAAAGCCATTAATGATGTTGCTGCAGAAAAAGGTATTGAATACGTTTTTGATTCTTCTCCCGGAAAAGGTCTATTAGTATATAAAGGTGAAGATTTAATGACTGCTGTTAAAGCAAAATTGGGAATTAAATAAAATTCTCAAAATTGGAATAATTAATTAAATCCCACTCCCGATAGTTATCAGGACGTGGGATTTTTTATTTTTGTAATTAATGAGTGCTACCCAACCTATAGGTATTTTTGATTCTGGTGTCGGAGGATTATCAATTTGGAAAGAAATAGTTACGCTATTACCCAACGAAAATACAATTTACTTAGCCGATAGTATTAATGCTCCTTATGGTAAAAAATCAAATAAAGAGATCATTAAATTAAGTGTTAAGAATACGAATTTACTATTAGAACTCGGCTGTAAAATAATTGTAGTAGCTTGTAATACTGCCACCACCAATGCGATTGACCATTTGCGCAACAAATACGATGTTCCTTTTATTGGTATTGAACCAGCCATAAAGCCTGCTGCCTTAAAAACCAGAACCAACGCCATAGGTATATTAGCTACAAAAGGAACTTTAAGTAGTAAGCTCTTTAGTACTACTTCTCAAAAATTTGCTGAAGGCATTAAGGTAATCGAACAAGATGGTGAAGGTTTAGTTCCCTTAATTGAAAAAGGCGAGGTCAATTCTGTTGAAATGGATAATTTATTAAAGCAATATATAAATCCAATGATAAAGCAGCATATAGATTACCTCGTTTTAGGGTGTAGCCATTATCCGTTTTTAATTCCACAAATTAGAAAGCTCGTGGGTGAAAATGTTACCATAATCGATTCTGGAGAAGCCGTCGCCCGACAGACAAAGGCAATTCTTGAAAAATTTAATTTATTAAATGATAGCAATCCTAGGGCAAAGCATCAATTGTATACAAATGCCGACATTAACGTTATGCAACACATTATTGATAAGTTTCAAATTGAATGTGCAATCTCTCATTTAGATTTCTGATCGACTATTTCTAATAATATGAATTGGTTTTTCTGAGGGCCTAACTTGTTAAAATTATTATCTGCTACTAATAATAAAGTTTTGTTTTTATTCGCTAGGTTCGGACCGAAAGAGATACCTTCAATATTGTCAATACTTTTCTCCGTTAAGCTATCCTTAATACTTTCAAAATCGAATAACAATTCCTTTTTAGCTGGTATATAAGACCCCTCTTTTAAAGTATCAAAATCCAAAATATTGGTTGCTTTTGAAGCATCAACATTAAATATTTTCACGGTATTTCCTTGATTGCCTAATCCACTTGAATAACTGCGCTCAACCACATAAAATTTATCTTTCTCGTACATTAGAATATCTGTTAATCCGTTAACGGCAAATTTTCCCTTAGGAGCTTTCGAAATGAGGCCTAATTTGTAGGCAAACGCTTTTGTCGGAAGGTTAGATCCTTCATCTATATACGATATCCTAACAGGTGAATTTGTAATAACCAATGCCGGCTCAACACCATCAGCTTCCAATGGTAATTCCATAGCAATCCAATATCCCCTATTATCAAAACCAATTGTTAATCCTTCAAGGGTGCCGTTATGCCTGGGTTTTTGTATACTCGAAGATTTAAAATGCGCTGGTATGTTATAATATTTTTTGACCGTTCCTAAGGTATCTACAGAGAGTAGAAGTGGGTCTTTTTTTGTCGATATATGTCCTTCACTAGTCAATAATAATTCGTTATTCGAACCATATCGAATAGATTCAAGATCTAAATAATTGATAGAATCAGTTACCCTAATTACTTTCTGAATACTAATATCAGTAATTTTTCCATGCCGGATATCAATTGCGGCTTTATATAATCTAGGATCATAGGCGTCATCGGATACCATATAATAAATTCCATTATGATAATCTATCCCAGAGAGGCCTCCTACCACAGTGCCATCTACAATAATGTTATCCGATAAAATATACTCATCTAAAAATTTAAGCTTAACAAAATTATGCTCTTTGGTAGCAATGCTTTTACAGCCAATAATGCTTATAGATATTAAAAAAAGAAAAGTCGTATTTTTCATTAACTATTTATACCAACTGGCGTATTTAACATAGCTGTTTGCTATTCTGTCTATTTCCCCAGAAATAAGTGCTTCTGAAACATCATTAACTTTTTTAGCAGGTACGCCCGCATAAACGCTTCCGGACTTTACCAAGGTACCTTTAGTAACAACAGCGCCTGCAGCTATAATGGAATTCTTTTCGACAATACAATCATCCATAATAATGCTTCCCATGCCGACCAATACATTATCATGTATTGTACAAGCATGCACAATGGCATTATGACCAATGGAAACATTGTTACCTATATTCGTAGGGCTCTTTTGATAAGTACCATGAATTACGGCTCCGTCTTGTACGTTAACCTTGTTGCCCATTTTTATATAGTGTACATCCCCTCGAAGTACCGCGTTATACCAAATGCTACATTGATTACCCATTACAACATCACCTACTATTACAGCGTTCTCTGCAATAAAACAATCTTCTCCAAATTGTGGAGTTTTCCCGTTAAGTTTTTTTATAATCATTTAAAATAACTTAATAATGATGCTTTTTTTGAGGCTGACACACTCAATTCCGTTCCTGTGGACAAAATTATTGTACCTCCTTTGCCTTTATTATATGTTGCAATATAAGCTACATTGACCAAATAAGATTTGTGTATTCTTGCAAATCCATTTTCATAAAGTATATCTTCAAAATACTTTAAAGTTTTACTCACTAATTTTTTTTGATTATTTACTAAAAATAATTCCGTGTAATTGTCATCTGCCTTGCAATATAAAATATTTTGAATATCCAGTACTTCGAATCCGTTTTGGATGGGAATGGTAATTTTGTGATTCGCGGGATTAATATTCGGAATTAAAACTGAATTCTGTAATTCAGTTTCCTTCTTTTTTATTTCAGTAACATAATCAACAGCTTTTATCAATTCATCAATAGAGATTGGTTTTAACAAATAATAAGAGGCATGATTGTTTAATGCTTCAATGGCATACTGATTATAAGCAGTAACAAAAACAACCTCAAAGTTAGAATGATCTACCTTTTCAAGCAGGTCAAAGCCACTTCCATATGGCATTTCTACATCTAAAAATACGAGATCAATTACATTATTTCTAATCAATACCAAAGCGTCATCTATATTCGATGCTTCGCCTAAAACCTCGACAGTTGGACAATATTTAGCCAAATAATTTCTTAGTATTTCCCTACTCGTCTTTTCGTCTTCAACTATGATAGATTTGAGCTTCATTAATCTTTTTTAAGGGTTAATATCACTTTTGTTCCGGTTTTATCATCATATAAGTCTTGAATAAGTACATCTACCTTGTCTTTGTACATCTCATTTAAGATCTTTATACGCTGTTTGATATTATTCAAGCCTTTTGATTGCTGTTTCTTTTGATGATCTGTTTTCAGTGCTGCCGATTTTGTTCTTCCGATACCGTTATCTGTAATTTCGATAATTATTGTTTCATCATCTTTTTTAAATAATGCTACTTTTAAAAAGCCCTTTTCCTTTTTGTATCGTAAACCATGCCATACTGCATTTTCGATATAAGGTTGAAGCAACATTGGAGGTATTTGAAAGTGATCTTGTTCTATTCGATCATCAACAATAAGTTCATAGTCGAATTTATCTTTAAACCGAGAATGTTCTAATTTTAAATACAGGTTTAATAATTCGAGTTCCTTTTCGAGGGATATAAAATCTTCTTCAGAATTCACCAATACACTTCGCATCAAGGTTGAAAAATCTGTTAAATAACGGTTTGCTGTTCTTTCGTCATTTTGAGCGATAAAACTATTTACAGAATTCAATGCATTAAAAATAAAATGCGGATTCATCTGTGTACGCAATGATTTAAGTGCTAACAGATTATTGGCTAATCGTCGTTGCCTGTTACTTTTAAACATCCAAAACAAAGAGAATAATAGTAATATAAGTCCGGCAAGTAAGGCATATATTATGATCCTTTGCCTTCTTTCATTTTCAATTGTCAATCGGTTCTCCGATTGATATAGTTGTAATTTACTTTCGGAAAGTGCTCGGTCTTTCTCTAAACTTGTTATTCTATTTTGCTTCTCAGCTAGATCCTTGTTTAGGTTTACTATTTCATTAATTTCATTTTCTTTCTGTCTGTATAACTGATCGACCAATGAAACATATTTTTTATAATTACTCAATGCCTTATCATCATTCCCTAAAGAAACATATACTTCAGATAGTTTCTGAATGGCATCTTTCTGAGTTTCAATATCGTTTATGCTTTCTGCCTCAGAAGCACTTTCTTCAAGCAGCGGAATGGCTTTATCTAATTTATTCTGTTTTATATAGGCATTCCCCAAGTCTAATTTAACTTTTGATTTAGTTAATACTTTATCATTATCTTCTACGATGACTTCATCCAGATCCGCATCTTCCAGATTTTGCAAAATAGCTTGTCTTTGTTGAACTTCTTTATCAATATTTTTATTTCTGCTGTAAAAGTTAGCGGCACGTTGGTTTTCAATAACAGCCTTTTGAGGCTCCTTTTTTGAGACTATCTTCTGAGAACTTAAAAGGTAACTTTCGGCTTTAACCGTTTCTCCTTTCGCTTCGAGAACCGAAGAAATCTTAGCATTCAGATCACTTGTTTTAGCTGAATTTGATAATCTTTTGGCTAAGGTAAGTGCTGTTTGATACTCGTTGAATGATTTATCTAATTGATTAGTCTTATAATAATTATCGCCTAAACCCTCATAGATCTCAATTTTTTGAACCGAACCAACAGTAGCATCCTTTAGGAGAGAAAGATATAATTCCAGACTTTTTGAATGATCAGCATTTAAAAAATATGCTTTGGCTAATTTTAATTTCGAAGAAATACTTGGTGTATAACTAACGGCTATTCCATAATTACTCGAGGCAAGATCGTATTGTTTTAGATTCATATAAACGTCACCTAAAACACTATACGCATCAGATAGCTGCTTTTTATTCTTAGTTTCATTTGCAATTAAAAAAGTGCGTTCTATTAGATCTATACTTCTCGTAGGGTTTATCTTTTTATAAAAATTTGCCGAGTCTAATAAAAATTGAAATTGAGAATCTGCATTGCTCGTTTCCTTAACATACGATCCTATCTTATTCCTTTTTTTTTGATCTATTCTGCCCGATTCATCATAAACCTCATAATAAGTACTACCATCTAGACGATAAGAATTAATAACCTCTCCATTTCTGCTTAAAATGATCACATCGCCATTTTTTGCGTTGATCATAAATTCACCATTTGCATCTGTTATGGTCGAAATATTAGTGCCTTTTACTCTAATATGTATACCACTTAATGGTACTCCGGTTTGATCTGTGATTCTGTCGACATATACTTTATAGGGTAGATTTACCTCAGGAGAAATTTGACCTGTAATCTCAAAAATTACAGCAAATAACAATAAGAAAAATATGTTTATAGTTCTTTTCATTTACATTTTAACTTCGTAAAGCTACATACTAAAATTCGTTTTATAAAATACAAATAGGCAGATTATGGCCTTTTAAGCTAATTAAAAAAGGTAAATATACCGGCATCCTTTATGAAAGATCCATTTCACTCACTCAATGGTATAGCTCACTCATTCTTGTTTTTTTAAGTTCATTTTACCATCTAATTTTAGCTTAAATTAAATACAAAATATTATGAAAAATCTCAGAAAACTTCTAATTCTCATCCTAACTTTCAGTACACTAATGGCATTTTCTAAAGAAGATCCTATAAAAAAGCACACCATTAAAGTTGCTTTATTGCTAGATACCAGTAATTCTATGGACGGATTAATAAACCAGGCAAAATCTCAATTATGGGAAATTGTAAACGAACTTTCTTATGCAACTTGTGACAATCAGGATCCAGATCTATTGATAGCACTATATGAGTATGGAAATGACAATCTATCTTCTCGAGAAGGGTATATCCGACAAGTAATTGGATTTAGTGCTGATTTAGATGAGATTTCAGAGAAACTTTTTTCTCTTCATACGAACGGAGGTAATGAATTTTGCGGTGAGGTAATACAAACATCATTACGCCAACTAGATTGGGGTAAAAATCGAAATGATCTAAAACTCATATTTATTGCAGGTAATGAACCTTTTACACAAGGTAAAATCAACTATCAGGATGCCGCCATGCAAGCCAATGAGATGGGTGTAACTATTAACACCATATTTTGTGGGAATTATCAAAATGGAGTTCATGGAAAATGGAAAGACGGAGCAAGATTAACTTATGGTGATTATATGGCTATAGACCATAATCAAGCCATCGTACATATAAATTCACCATATGATGACCTGATAATTCAATTGAACAACGACCTAAACGACACTTATATATATTACGGTGACTCTGGAAGAAGTAAAATGCAACTACAAGAAGCGCAAGACGCTAATGCTGCAGAATTAAATGAAGTCGTTGTCGTAGGAAGAGCTGTAAGCAAAAGCTCAAGAATTTATAAAAATTCTTCCTGGGATCTGGTCGATGCCGAAAAAGAATCGGGGTTTAGTTATAGTAAAGTTGATAAAAAGAGTTTGCCAAAAGAATTGCAAAACAAAAAACCTGATGAACTTAAAAAATATGTTGCGCAGCAACGAAAAAAACGACAGGAAATTCAACAAAAAATAAATGACCTGAACACGAAAAGACAAGCTTATATTAAACAAAAAAGAAAAGAAAGTGATAGCCAAGGATCTCTTGATAGCGCATTATTAAACGCTATTAAAAAACAAGCGAAGCTTAAAAATTACGTTTGGTAAATAAAAACCCACAGATGTGGGTTTTTTTAATTCTTAGATTTGAATAAAAACGGATTGTACTTTAGGATATACAAAGTTTAAAGGCAATAAAAGGTTTAAATTCTGAGGTTCTTATGCTTCTTTCCTATATAATAACCTAGAAAAGTACATTTTTTTCTGATACGATAATTTTTAAGGATTTTAAATACATATAATTAACTACTTTTGACAAAAATAATAATAAGATAATGTTCAAAATAAACATAGAGATTACTGGCACGCCAACAATATTAAAATTTGTAGCGAATACTATTTTAACCGATGGTAGTTTTGAATATAATAATGTTGAAGATGCAACGAATTCGATACTAGTACAGCAATTATTTCATTTGCCTTTTGTTAAAAAAGTATTCATAACAGCTAATTTTATAGCGATTGAAAGGTATAATATTGTTGAATGGACAGAGGTACAGGAGGAATTACAGCAAGTTATCGAGGATTATTTAAATAAAAATGGATCTCTTTTTAATGTAGAGGAAGAAAGTAAAAAAATGCCCGTTCAGATCTACGCGGAAAGCACACCGAATCCAAATGTAATTAAATTCGTAACTAATAAACTTCTTACATCTCAAAATATTGAAATCCTATCTGCCGAAGATACTTCGGGAGTACCAATAGCTACTTCTTTATTTAAATTCCTTTTTATAAAAGAAGTATTTATTTCAGAAAATTATATTTCGATAACAAAAACTAACGATATAGATTGGTTTGAAATTACAAATGAACTTAGAGGTTTCCTTAAAAATTATATTGAAGAGGGCAAACCTATTATAGACCAATCATATCAGCCAATTCAAAATACAACCATACCAAATGCTGATCTTGATCTTGGAAACCTCGATGAAATCTCACAAGAGATTATATCCATACTTGATGAATACATTAAACCAGCGGTGACTTCAGACGGGGGCAACATAATGTTTCAATCTTATAATACCGAAAGTAAAACTGTTAATGTGATCTTACAAGGTGCCTGTAGTGGTTGCCCTTCATCTACGATTACTTTAAAAAACGGCATAGAGGCAACTCTCAAGCAATTATTGCCAAACAAAATTGAAGAGGTCGTTGCTATTAATGGATAATATTAGTTAATTCATATCATCAATAATTTTGTATCTTTACTTCTAATAGATTATTTAACTTAAAAAAACTAAAATGGCAGTAATGAAAGTTATTGAAGTGATGGCAAATTCTAGTAAAAGCTGGGAAGATGCCACTCGAAATGCAGTTAAGCATGCTTCAAAAAGTGTAAAACATATTAAATCTGTATTTGTACAATCACAAAGCGCAGTTGTAGATGGTGATGATGTAAAAGAATTTAGGGTAAATGTTAAAATTACTTTTGAAGTAAAATAAATAATTTACATAAAGAATAAAGGCGTTTTGAAGTACTTCAAAACGCTTTTTTTATTGCGTATATTAGCATCAAAAAGAATGCCTAATAAAATTATTCTTCTTTTTCTCTTATTTCTATTACTAAGTTGTAATTCTCAAAATCAGAACACAATGACAGACCATAAATATACCAATGCCTTAATTAAAGAAACCAGCCCTTATTTATTACAACACGCTCATAATCCGGTTAACTGGTATGCCTGGAATGACGAAACCTTGGCCTTGGCTAAAAAAGAAAACAAACTTATTCTCATTTCTATTGGTTATGCAGCCTGTCATTGGTGCCACGTTATGGAACATGAAAGCTTTGAAGATACTGCCGTAGCCAAAATAATGAATGAGCATTTTATAAATATAAAAGTTGATAGAGAAGAAAGACCGGATGTAGACCAGGTATATATGAATGCTGTTCAGTTAATGACGGGGCGTGGTGGCTGGCCGCTAAACTGTATTGCATTGCCTGATGGGAGACCGCTTTGGGGAGGCACTTATTTTCCAAAAGATAATTGGATGAATGCTTTAGAACAGCTAGCGAAACTATATAAGGACGAGCCGGAAAAGGCTGAAGAATATGCTTCCAAATTAACCGAAGGGGTCAAACAATCTGATTTAATCACCTTAAATACTTCCGAAAAAAACTATAGTATAAGTGAATTGGATTCCATTGTTGCCAATTGGAAAAAATACATGGACCCTGAATTGGGTGGAAATGCCGGTGCTCCTAAATTTCCAATACCTAATAATTATCAGTTTTTACTTCGATATGCCATTCAGAAAAATGATAAACAGATTCTAAATTATGTTAATACAACATTAACTAAAATGGCTTTAGGAGGGCTTTATGATCAAGTTGGTGGTGGTTTTGCAAGGTACTCTGTAGATGCCAAGTGGCATATCCCCCATTTCGAAAAAATGTTATATGACAACGGACAATTAGTAAGCCTTTATTCGAATGCTTATTTAGTTACCAAAATAAATTTATATAAAGATATAGTTTATGAAACCACTGCTTTTATAGAGCGCGAATTGATGAATAATGAAGGGGCTTTTTATTCTTCTTTGGATGCTGATAGCAATAATAAAGAAGGTGAGCTGGAAGAAGGGGCCTTTTATGTTTGGACCAAAGAAGAGTTGGAAGACATTCTCAATGAGGATTTTGAACTTTTTGCAGATTATTATAATATTAACGACACTTTTAAATGGGAGAACGAAACCTATCATCTTTATAGAAATATTTCTGATAAAGAATTTTCAAAAAAACATGATTTGACAGTTGAATCTGTCACCAGAAAAGTGGCTCAGTGGAAAAAACTTTTGTTAAAGAAAAGAGAGGAAAAAGAACGGCCGCGACTTGATGATAAGGTACTTACATCATGGAATGCATTAATGCTTAAGGGCTATATTGATGCCTACCGGGTATTTGATGATCCGCATTTTTTAGACCGGGCTTTAAAGAATGCGAATTTCTTACTTTACAAACAGTACAATGTTGAAGGCGGGCTTTATAGAAATTACAAAAATGGTAAAAGCTCTATCAATGCCTATTTAGAAGATTACGCTACTTTAATAGATGCTTTTATAAGTTTATATGAAGTTACTTTAGATGAAAAATGGTTAAAAGAAGCGAAACAACTAACCGATTATTGTTTTGATCATTTCTTTGACGATGCAAGTAATATGTTCTTTTTTACATCCAATAAAGACAAGGATCTCATCGCAAGAAAAATAGAAACAGACGATAACGTAATCCCCTCTTCTAATTCTATTATGGCTAATAATCTTTTTAAATTAGGGCATTATTATTCAAATCCTACCTACCTTAAAGACGCCAGACAGATGTTGCATAATGTAAAAGAAAAAGCACTAAAATACGGTGCAGGGGCTTCAAACTGGTCAATACTGTATACAAATTTTTTAGGCGATTTTTATGAAATTGCCATTGTGGGTAAAGACGCACTTCAAAAACTAAAAGAGATCAATAAAGAATATATACCTAATAAACTTATAGTGGGCAGTGTAAAAGAAAGTAATCTGTCATTACTGGCCTATAAATATAATAAAGACCAAACCACCATTTACGTTTGTATTGATGGTGCTTGTAAATTACCGGTAACAGAATCAGAGAAAGCTTTAAAGCAAATTAATATAAACTTAGAATGAAAACAGTTCAAGTATTTTTTGTGGCTTTGGTAGCATTCTTACATATTTATTTTATGATTCTAGAAATGTTTTATTGGACAAAACCAAAAGGACTTAGGGCATTTGGTATTACAAAGGAATTTGCTGAACAATCGAAAACATTGGCAGCAAATCAAGGCTTATATAATGGATTTCTGGCTGCCGGACTTATTTGGTCTCTTATCAATAAAAATTTTAGCGATCAAATTTCATTGTTTTTTTTGTCTTGTGTTGTGCTTGCGGGGATCTATGGGGCTTTTTCAACAAAAAAAATAAAACTCTTTTATATACAATCTATTCCTGCTATTATAGGAATAATATTAACTTTACTTCTTAAAGAATCAATTATTAATTAATTATATTACTATTTTAATGAAAAATTTAATTCATACACCCCTTGTTTTATTCATTCTTTTTTGTTCTATTTCTGCTTTTAGCCAAATAACAAGAAATCAAGATCTCCTGAATGATAAAAGTACCATTGGAGCTTTTGATCTTCGGTCTAAAAATTTAGTTGGTAGTAGTTATATTGATGATGCTTTTCTTCCAGTAAGACTAAATACTGATGAGACTATATATTCTATGCGATATGATGCATATCAAGATGAAATGGAAGTTGAAAAAGATGGCAATACGTATTACTTGAAGAAGGATTACAACTATACGGCAACCTTTATAAACAGTGATAAAATTTATAAAGTTTATAATTATGAAGAAAAGGACATATTAAAAACTGGTTTTTTTGTAGTCTTATATAGTGGCAATAATGTATCATTATTATCGAAAGAAAAGATTAAGTTTTATGAAGAAGTTGAAGCAAAAACGGGTTATGAAAAATACCAACCTCCAAAGTTAAAAAGGGAAAGCGACCAATTGTTTATTGGTTACAAAAACAATACTGCCAAAGAATTTCCTAATAAGAAAAAAGATGTTATCAAGATGTTTTCTGGCAAATCCAATGAAATTGAATCTTATGCAAAAAAAAATAAGTTAGGATTTAAAAAACAGGAAGATCTTATTAAAATATTTAAATATTATAATTCATTATAAAATTCACTTATTTGATTTAATCGCAATAAAATCTTTTAGATAAAAGGGTTCGAAATAAGCGACATCTTCAAAGTCATTATTATTGAATTTTTGGGAAGAAAAATACACCATTTCTTTAGCTGATGGAAAGTGATCATCCAAAAATATGGCATTCTGATGAATGATTGTATCCTTACATTTATCGGCACCATCTCCTAAAAAGTAAACTTTCCCCTTTTCTAAATAAGTCTCAAATGAATTTTCTGTAATAATTTCGGCTTTAATTTCTCTTATTTGATGATAATTACTGTCGTAAATACTACTATACACTTCCATTCGCCTCGCATCTAATAGTGGAATTATTAAAGCATCTTCTTCAACCTTCAAAGTAGACGCCAAGGAAGCCAACGTTGAAACCGATATCAATGGAATATCTAAGGAATAGCACAGGCCTTTAGCTGCAGAAACCCCAATTCTTAGTCCGGTATAAGACCCCGGACCCTTGCTGACCGCTACTGCATCCAGATCGGTTAAATTCTTACTGGCTTTTTTAATGACTTCATCGATATAAACATGTAACATTTCACCATGTGAATAACTGCCATCGTTTACTTCCTTTAATTGTAAGAGGTTTTTACCATCAGCAATACTAACCGAGCAATTCTTCGTGGATGTTTCAATATTTAAAATAAGGGCCAATTTGTAAATGTTTTTGGCAAAGATACATTTTAGAAAAACAAAACCTCACAATACCGGGTACTGTGAGGTTTAAATGTAAGTTATATTTTAATTATTCTATAATAGGTTCTCCATAATAGAATTTCAATACCTTGGTTTTAAATACATAGTCATATTTTGCCTGGATCAACGTCGATTCTGCATTTACCAACCTATTTCTAACCTGATCAAAATCAAAAGAGGTCATCGCTCCCAGATCATAACTTTCTTGTGCGTTTTTAAACGCTTCATTTTGTGCGACTAAAGACTTTTCTGCCGCTTCAAAACTTTTGGCTGCGGCTTTCGCATCTAAAAATGCCCTTTCAATGGTTTCCTTTAGTTGTAATTTTTGATCTTCTAAATCAAATTCCCTTATTTTTTGAGTTATAATAGATTGATTTACATTCGATTTTGTTTGATTTCTGTTAAATATTGGTATGTTCAACTGGAATCCTAAGTTATATCCTAAATTGTCACTTAATTGTGTTGAAAAATCTTTATTTGAAAAAAGTTCATTAAATACATTCTGATAAGAACTTCCTGCGCCAGCAAAAAAGGTTAGAGAGGGTAAAAAAGCACCTTTTGCAACCTCAATATCTAAATTTGCATTTTCTACACCCAGCTTGGCATTTGCAATCTCTGGCCTGTTTTCTAATGCTTTTTCATAAACCATATTTGAGTTGTCATATAACAATGCTGCCGATGGTGAGTCTATTTCAATAGTGGCAACATCAAAATTCTCAGATGGGATCTGTAATAATTGAGCCATTGATAATAAGGCGAGATCTAAGGTGTTCTCAACGGTAATAACGTTTTGAGCATCAGTAGCAGCTGTAGATTCCGCATTTAAAAGATCTCCCTTAGGTTTGGCCCCTGCTTCAACCTGACTTTGTGTTATTTCTATTTGCTTGGCACTAATTTCATATTGGGTTTTAGCTACCGTTAAATTCTCCTTGGCAAATAATATATTGAGATATGCATTCACTACAAAAAGTGAAATGTCATCCTGAATTTTTTCAAGATCGAGTTTACTCGATTCTACACCTAACTGGGCTTGTTTATAAATATTCAGATTTCTGAACCCATTAAATATTGTAGTATTACTATTTAGACTAAATGACGACCTGAAATTATCTGTAGAAATACGTGTCCCGTCTTGACCGATAGAAGAACCAAAGTTAAGACCGGGAGAAAGAGAACCATTTAAATTCGGTAAAAAATTACCTTTAGCACTAGTAACAAGCTCTTCACTTATTTGTACACGTAATTCGTTTTGTTTTATGCTTATGTTATTTTCGAGCGCATAATCTACACATTCTTTTAAAGTCCATTTTTTATCTTGAGAAAATGATGTGAAAATAACAAAGAGGGATAGTAAAATACTGAATCTTGTTTTCATGAATAATTTAATATTTTGAGGTAGTGATAAAACCTTTAACTGCACATCTGGTTAAAAAGCATTAACAGTCATTGGTTTTATGTTTTTTTGATTTTCTATATGACGACTAAAAATAAAACTTGTTACACTTTATTCTTATTATTAAAACGTTAAAGTTTAATTTTTTTCCAGTTCTTGTACAAAAGAAAGCCTGCCACGCCTACAATAATGTATGGAAAAGCCATTAAATACATGATTCCCAGATTTAGTCCTTCGGCCATTTCAGCGTCACCAGATTCTACCACCGCCTTGCACATGGCACATTGCGCTGAGGAAATTTGTGAGATGAATAATAATATGATAAAAAAAAGTTTCTTCATGAATAATAAGGCGATATCATTAAATATACAACGACTCCAGAAATGGCTACATATAACCATAAAGGAAAAGTAAATTTCGCAATTTTCTTATGTTTTTCAAAATCATTTGTAATTGCCCGAACGTAGGTTATTAATACGAATGGAATCACAATTACAGACAAAAGGATATGTGTTAATAACACAAATAAATATATATATTTTATAATCCCTTCTCCGCCATAGCTGGTTGAATCGGATGTTACATGATAGGCCATATACATGATTAAAAAAATGATCGAAAAAATAATGGCTGTTTTCATTAATTTTTCGTGCAATTCCCTTTTTTTATTTTTGATAGCCCATACCGCAATCAGTAAAATAATTGCTGTTAAACCATTTATGGTAGCATAGACAGGTGGCAAAAAAATAGGTAATTCGTAATCGAGTTTTATTTGAAACAACAAAGCAACAACCGCCGGAATGGCAATAGATAAAACTATGATCAAGATATTGTATTTTTTTTTTGCTATTTTCTCTGTCATTCCTGCAAATTATTCTTTTAATAAAATAGCTATATCTTCTTTTAACCACTGTACTTGGTTTGCATCCAATCCGTCGTAAAACTTAATGGGATTATCATTTTCTCCAGATTTTACTGTTCTTGATCTGATGTAACCATCCTTATCTATTAGAGCAAAAAGACCCGAATGTTCAAATCCGCCAGGGGCTTCTTCATTTTCACCGGCATATAATTTGAACCCTTCATTCGAAAATTTATAGATCACCTCCTTATCACCTGTTAAGAAGTGCCAGTTTTTTAAGGTTGCATTATTCTTATCGGCATATTTTTTTAAGGCTTCCGGAGTATCTCTCTTAGGATCTATGGTGATAGAGGCGATACCGAAATTGGGATTTCCATAAAATTCCGTTTGAATTTTTAACATGCTTTCATGCATTTTGGGGCATATCGTTGGGCATGATGCAAAGAAAAATTCTACTACATAAACTTTGTCTTCGAAAGTTTTATTAGTGACTATATTCTTGTTTTGATCAATAAATTCAAAAGGAGGTACTTTCTCAAATTTCAAAAGGTCTTTTTTTGATATACTATCGATAATTTTCGGAACGGCCCAGATTCCAAAAACCAAGATGATAAATGTGATGCCTATATATGAATTCTTCTTCATTATATTTCTCGTTTATTTTTTTTCAAGGCCAATCTATATTCGGCCACCAATACTTTAACATCATCCACCATTTTTTTATGGATAGGTGCTACCGTTTCGGCATTATATCCATACATAAGGCTTTCGACAGAATCTTCATCGGATGTGCGCCCGCGTAAATCCATGTTTTTGTCTATGATAAAAGCATACGGTGAATAGCTATTAACATTTAATCGATAAGATGTTTGTAAACTATCAAACAACTCTGAGATCTCTTCTGGTGTTCCATACATAAACCTCCATTTTTGCATATCGGTAATAAAGCCTAATTCTTTTTTCAGATTTTCGGCCTGGTCTTCTGTTCCCTTGGGCAGAACTACTACAAATTGAAAATCTTTAAACTTATAAAAATGCTTATATATCTTTTCGTTTAAGTTAAAGGCGTTATTTTTTACCTTTTGCAGATCATCACCAAAAAAACAAAGTATATTAATCTTTCCTTCAAGAGATATGGTATCAGCATCCTGAGACGATAAATGGGTGACATCACTAACTTTTTCTGTAAGTACCGGAAGTTTTGCAAAGTTATTGGTTCCGGTTAGCAAAAAGATATAAAATACTAATGGTAATATGAACAGGCCGAATAATACCCAAAATTTTTTCATTTCCAATTTACAGCTAAAAAAAGCGGTTAGGAACCGCTTTACATTGTATTATTTAAAGTTCCAATTAGTGTATTTACTCATTACATCACCTATATAGCCGCCTTCAACCAATATGATGAATGATAAATAACAGATTAAGAATACTGTTGTCCAAACTATAGCCCTTCTTAAACTGGCTTTTTCTTGTTTTAAATGCATAAAATACCATGCAATACCATATGCCTTAACCAATGTTAATATTAAGAAGATCCAATTTAAAATACTGGTTCCCAAAAAATTTGTTAAATGAATTGAATCGGGTTTTGAGATTCCTAAAATTACCTCAACAACGGTAACAAGTGATAAAAAACCAAATACTTTCCAGATTAAACCTGCGTGCGAATCGTGTGATGTTTCGTGTGCCATTTTTATTTTTTTAAACTAAATAGAAGAATGTAAATACAAATACCCAAACCAGATCTACAAAGTGCCAATACAACCCTACTTTTTCAACCATTTCGTAATGCCCTCTGCGTTCGTAAGTACCAATTATTACATTAAAAAATATGATAATATTAA
>CBDUPN010000006.1:0-49542 GCA_965369125.1 uncultured Aureibaculum sp.
ATTGGATCTTTGAAACATGGCCCTGGTACGTAGCCGGCCCCATGATAACCTTAGTGATGGTTTTATTGTTAATGCTCGAAAAAGAATTTGGCATTTCCAATAACCTGAGAACAATGTGTACCATTACAGGTGCCGATAAAGCAGCCGACTTTTTCAAATTTGACTGGAAAGCTCAGAAATGGAATCTGCTTATTGCTTTAGGAGCTGCGATGGGTGGTTATATAGCTTCTCATTTTTTATCGCCTAATAATGTGGTGATCATAGAAGAAAGCGTTGTTGCTAACCTTCAGGGATTAGGTTTTGAAAGTGCTAATAAGGCTTATATTCCTACAGAACTTTATAGCATAGAAGCTCTAACTGACATTAAAAGCGTAGCCGTGATATTTATTGGAGGGCTTTTAGTTGGTTTTGGATCTCGTTATGCCGGAGGTTGTACTTCAGGGCATGCAATATCGGGTCTTAGTAATTTACAACTCCCTTCGTTAATTACCGTTATAGGATTTTTCGTTGGTGGACTGATTACTATACACTTATTATTCCCCCTAATTTTTTAATTAACAATTTATAAAAAGAAAAAAATGAGAAGTATAATATATTTATTGATCGGTGCTACATTCGGCATTACGATGTACAAATCAGAAGCGGCGTCATGGTTTCGCATTTATGAAATGTTTCAGTTCAAAGCATTTCATATGTATGGCATCATAGGTTCTTCTGTTATTTTGGGAATGATCGTTGTTTTCCTTATTAAAAAATTTAATATCAAATCCTTTTATGGACATGAAATAATATTTAATCCCAAAGACATGAGTATTCCCAGATATATGTTTGGTGGTATTATTTTTGGTATAGGATGGGCGTTGGCCGGAGCTTGCCCTGGACCTATGTTTACCTTGATTGGTGCAGGATATATTTCCTTTTTAATCGTAATCATCGGTGCTATTCTGGGTACATTTTTATACGGTGTACTAAGGAGTAAATTGCCACATTAATTTAGTTCTTATCATGTAACTTAGGTTACCCATTAAATCATAATTAAAGGGTAATTTTATGGTCTAAATAACGAATTAAATTAATCGTAATATTAAAATGGAAAATACAGATCAAAGTTCCGTTAATTTTATGCCAAGAATTGGTGATACAGCTCCTGATTTTCAGGCCGTAACAACAAAAGGGCCTATTAAATTTTCAGATTTTGCAAAAGATAAATGGGTGGTGATGTTTTCACATCCAGCCGATTTTACACCAGTTTGTACAACCGAGATGAGTGGCTTTGCCATTAGGAAGGGTGAATTCGACAAGTTGAATACAGAATTATTAGGATTGAGTATCGATAGTATTCATGCGCATTTAGGATGGGTGAATAATGTGAAACAAAATACAGGTGTCTATTTTGACTTCCCTATCATTGCAGATATTGACATGAAAGTATCCAAGCTTTATGGCATGTTGCAACCCAATGAAAGCGAAACTGCCGCGGTACGAGCGGTATTCTTTATAGATCCCGCAAAAAAAATTCGCCTAATTATGTACTACCCCTTAAACGTAGGTAGAAATATGGATGAAATTTTAAGGGTTTTATTGGCATTACAAACATCCGATAAATATAAAGTCGCCATGCCTTTAGATTGGAAAAAAGGTGATAAAGTGATTGTACCGCCACCAAAAACATTGGCGGAAATGCAAAACAGGATAGATGACAAATCTTTAGAAAAGGTCGATTTCTATCTGGCTAAAAAAGAAATTTAGTTGATTATTATTTTTTAAGTTGAAAAGAGGGGATCACATTGTAGATCTCCTCTTTTTTTATTCGGGATATTCTACGCGCAAGTGATAAATATTATTCAACTTCTTTTTAATTACCTTCTTAGTAGTTTCTATTTCTTTAAAGGTGATATCTGCGTTCATAAATTGGCCACTTTCCATCTGAGTGTCAACAATTTTTTCTATTAATTCATCGATCAGTTGGGCACTAGGTTCCTTTATACTCTTCGAGGCTGCCTCTGCGGCATCACACATCATAAGTATGGCCGTTTCTTTAGAAAACGGTATTGGACCTCCATAGGTAAATTCTTCAATATCCAGATCGTCTATATCAAGCGTCTGCTGCTTTTTGTAGAAATAATAAACCAAGGTGGTACCATGATGCGTCCTGATAAAATCAATAATTCTATCGGGTAATCTATTTTTTTTGGCCAATTCTATGCCTTCGATCACATGGTCAATAATAATTTTGGCACTATCTCTTGGCGTTAATTCGTTATGCGGATTTACACTTGTCGTTTGGTTTTCGGTAAAGTACATCGGGTTTAACATTTTGCCGATATCGTGATATAAAGCCCCTGTTCTCACAAGCATGGCGTTTGCTCCTATTTCATTGGCAGAGGCCTCTGCCAGGTTGGCAACTTGCATAGAATGTTGAAAGGTCCCGGGTGCTTTCTCGGCTAATTCTCTTAATAATTTTGAATTTGTATTTGATAATTCAAGTAATGAGACATCAGATACCAATCCAAAGACTTTTTCATAGATCAATATTAAGAATAACGATAAGAATGAAAGTACACCATTCAAAGCGAAGAGACCAAAATATTCCCAATTTAGCATTTGTGTGTTTCCTTCTTGTATAATTGAGAATGCGAAATAAGCAATCATATAGATCAAGGTAATCTGGCTTATGGAAACAAAAAGATTGGCTCTCTTATATAATTCTGATACAGTTAAAATGGTTACGATACCTGCAATGATCTGTAAAAAGATAAACTCAAAACTGTTGGGTACTATAAATCCTAATAATAATACCGTAAGAACATGTGTAAATAAACCCAAACGTGCATCGAAAAAGGCTTTTAACAGGATAGGTAGTATGATTAGCGGAACTACATAAAGGTATTCTGCACGGTATTTAACTACCAATGTTACTAACAGTACCATGAGTAAAATATTAAAGAAAATAAAGGTAACCTTGGTATTGTTTTCAAATACCTGTTGTCTATATTTCTTTAAAAATAAAAGCAACATCAATAAGGCCAATGCCACCAGCAAGGTATAGCCAAAAACGATCCAATTATAATTAGATTCGCTCCATAACTGCGATTTATATTCGCTTTTTAATGAATTTAATATTTCATATTTCTTTCCTTCTACGACATCCCCTTTAGATATGATCCTTTCATTCTCAGTAATTAAGCCTTCTGTGTATGATATTTTGTTGAGTTCTTCTTCTAACAGTTTTTGCGTCAACTCTTCGTCATAATATACATTTGGTTCTAATACCTCCAAAAAAACAGATGTGAAATAATTTTCTAAAAATCGATAGCTAGAATTTTTAAAATGATCTTTTATATGGGTTTGTAAATTGTTTGAGGTTATTAATTTATCGAAAACAATTTCAGAAATGGTATTTCCTTTCCGTAAGGTAATAATTTGTTTAGCAGAGGCTTTATTACGGTCATCTTTTTCTAAATAGCCCGTATTATAAATTTTATCAATACATTTTTCTGCAAAATTAATAGCTCCCCTCCTGTTAAAACCGCGAAGTATTGTATCTTGAAGAGTTTTGGAAACCTTATCTTTAAAATTAGTTTTTACTCTTTCTGTAACACCTTCATTATAAGTAAAATAAAGTACCTTATTTAACTCTATTTGTTGCTTTTCCCGGTCAATTTTTTCCTGGGGTTTTTGAATGGCAAAATCAAAAGGAGCATATAAGTTATCATACTGCCAAGGCTTCCCTTTTTGAAATTCGTATTTAAAATGACCTCCCTTTGGAAATAAATAAACAATGGCGAATGTGGTAAAAATGAATAGAAAAATTTTATATATCAAGGCATGGTTTTGATATAGGGTGTTTATAAAATTTTTCGTGTTGAATTTCTTCATGTGCTCGGCAATTGCTTAACGCTAGCGCAATGTAAAAAAAAATGAGAGATTACACTTCAAAATAACTATAAAGTGAATGCATTTCACTAAAAATAATGTGATTATTTTAAATTCTCGCTAATCAACAAATATACTTTATTGAGTTTCTATTTATTAATCAATTCTTCTAATCTAACGGGAATATGCTTACCAACCCATTCCCTGTAATTAGAATACCCCAATTGTTGATGAATATCAGTGGTTTTGTCTATAATTCCCTGAATAATAGACTCAGGCTGTAACTCAAGTTCTGAAATCTCCTTTACAATGGAATTTAATTGGTCTTTAACAGTACTTTTTATGCCATTATTATGATTTGTTAACCATTTTTCAAAAGCATCTTCTGTTAAATGTTTATCGATGATCAATTCCGTCATTTGTTTACCATGTTTTTTAGACTCCAATATATTTCCCTTACCGGTAACGGCATTGCCTACTGCAAATACGTTTTCGTAACCATAAACATGATAATCAGCCTCATCTCGCATCTTTAGCGCTGAATAATCATAATGAAGTCCTTTTATTTTCTCTGGAACACTGCCAATAGAAGAGATGACCAATTCTGTTTCAATATCATAAAAGCCATTTTCTATGGGCTTTATTTTGCCTTGCTCGATCACAACCTTTTGAAGTATTATAGCCGATAATTTTTGATCTGTTTCTTTAAATCCTATAGGGATACTTAATGGAATAAATTCAAATTGATATTTTTCTAAGTATTTATTCAATAATTTTTCTGAAACTTCTTTGGCCGCTTCCCTACTTTCGGAAGTGTCATCTTTAGGACTTTTTAAAGGCATATCTCTGGCTTGTCTTCTATATACCAATTTTGCCTTTTGTATATTTAGATCATCCAATGTAACTTGATGTTCATCGAGAATTTTATCAATTCCGTATTTTTCTAAGGTAAAAACATCTATATCAATTCCCTTTGTATTCATTAGCCCTTCCTTAACGAGTTCGATCATCACTGCCTTTATAACATCGAGTGAAGAGAGTCCGCCGCCAATCACAACTGTATTGTTCTTTATGACATAGTTCTTCCCTGTATAGTTGTTTTCGTGTTTATGGTTAAACCAATCAATAAAGGCATTTTGGTAGATCAATTGGGTGTCTTTATATTTTTCAATATTAGCCACGGGTAATTCACGGTCTTTCCAAGCACCATTAGCCAAAATTATGGCAGAGAATCCCCAATGCTTAACTATATCTAAAAACGAAATGTCTTTTCCAATTTTTGTATTTGGTACAAATCTTATATTAGGGTGGTCTAATTTATTATCAATTTCATCAATTTGCCGGTTCCTTAAATTAATATGCCAATTAGGCAAACCGTCTTCAATTTTACCATATGGCAATTTGTTCATTTCGAAAACAACCACTCGAAATCCATTTTGTGCCAATATACTGGCTGCTTCAGATCCGGAAATGGAACCACCAATTACTGCTATGTAGTGCTTTTTGTCTACTTCGTTCAAACTCATAAAATCATTTTTTTGAAATGTCAGCAAAATATAAAACACAAAGTTAGTTAATGTAACATTTATGACATGCTAAAACTCTTTTTATTAATCCTAAAGATTGATTAAAATTCTCTAAATTCGCATTAGCAAATTATATATAAATGAAAGAGATCGTAATTGTTTCTGCAGTAAGAACCCCTATCGGTAGTTTTTTAGGAAGTTTATCCAGTGTACCAGCCACCCAACTTGGGGCTATTGCCATTAAAGCCGCCTTGAAAAAAATTAATTTAGATCCCAAAAAAGTTGATGAAGTGTTAATGGGAAGTGTCCTGCAAGCCAATTTGGGACAAGCCCCGGCAAGGCAAGCGGCTATTTTTGCGGGAATACCTGATACAGTACCCTGCACAACCGTTAATAAGGTTTGTGCCTCTGGCATGAAGGCCGTCATGCAAGGTGCCCAGGCGATACAATGTGGAGATGCAGAAATTGTTGTAGCCGGTGGAATGGAAAATATGTCGTCAGTACCCCATTATCTAAATGGTAGATCAGGACAAAAAATGGGTAATATAGAATTGATCGATGGGATGATAAAAGATGGTTTAACAAATGTTTACGACGGGAAACATATGGGAACCTGTGGTGATCTTTGTGCAACCGAACATAAATTTACCAGAGAAGAGCAAGATAAATTTGCGATAGAATCTTATCATCGTTCTGCCAAAGCTTGGAGCGATGGAAATTTCAAAGAGGAAGTAATACCGGTAGAAGTACCACAACGAAGAGGAGAGCCTATTATCGTTACTGAAGATGAGGAATATAAAAACGTAAAAATGGAAAAAATTCCGTCGTTACGACCTGTTTTCTCGAAAGATGGTACTGTAACTGCCGCAAATGCCTCAACTTTAAATGATGGTGCTGCGGCCCTTGTGCTAATGAGTCGTGATAAAGCCAAAGAATTGAATTTAAAACCATTGGCAACCATTAAAAGTTATGCCGACGCTGCCTTAGCACCGGAATGGTTTACAGTTGCACCTGCCAAAGCACTGCCAAAGGCACTCGCCAAAGCTAAGCTTGACATTACCGATATAGACTATTTTGAATTTAATGAAGCCTTTTCGGTGGTAGGATTGGCCAATACCAAATTACTCGGCCTGTCATCAGAAAAGGTCAATGTAAATGGCGGTGCCGTGTCATTAGGCCATCCTTTAGGCTGCTCAGGTGCCAGAATAATTGTGACATTGATAAATGTACTCAAGCAAAATAATGGCAGCCTAGGGGCAGCTGCCATATGTAATGGTGGTGGTGGTGCAAGTGCCATTGTAATTCAGAATAATTAATATCCTATTAATGAAGTACGGTATTTGTAATTTAAGTAAAATCCCATTACGACTTGAAGCCAACGATAGAAGTGAAATGATCTCTGAAGTGATATTTGGTGATCATTTTGAAATAACGGAAAAAACAAAACAATGGGTCAAGATCAAACTATCTTACGATGGTTATGAAGGCTGGATAGACCAAAAGCAATGCTTAAGCATTCATGAAGCGTATTATAATAAACTTACGAAAGCACCTCAAATATTATCGAATGAACTAGTCGATTTTATAGAAGATGAAAAAGGTACTTTAATACCCATATTATTGGGTGCTAGATTGCCTTTTTATAAAAATAAGACTATAGACCTTAATGGAAAAAAATATACTTTCGAAGGCGATATATCCAAAAGCTCCAAACCTAAATCAGAATTAATTAATACAGCATTTAAGTTTTTAAATGCTCCTTATTTATGGGGAGGTAAAACCCTTTTTGGCCTTGATTGTTCAGGGTTTACACAAATGGTTTATAGAATAAATGGGCAAGAATTATTAAGAGATGCTTCACAACAAGCCTCTCAAGGCGAGGTATTAAGTTTTATTGAAGAATCAGAACCTGGTGATCTTGCTTTTTTTGATAATGATGAAGGGAGCATTATACATGTAGGTATTATATTGGCCAACAACTATATAATTCATGCCAGCGGTATGGTTCGGGTCGACAGGCTCGATCAAAGTGGTATCTATAACGCTGAGCTAAAAAAGCACACGCATAAATTGCGGGTTATTAAGAAAATATTCTAATAAAAAAAGCTTCTTAGAAAATAAGAAGCTTTTTTACTGATTAATATTCTAAAATATTATTTATCCCTGGCATCCCAAAGGGCTTTCATTTCTTTAAACTTATCATCCATTTCGAGGTTTTCATATAGACTCATCAATGTCCTTACAATTTCTATATCCTTTTTCTTAATGGTATATGCTTTTTCGTAGAAAGGTAAAACCTCTTTGTATAATTCTTTTTGCTTAGCTTTTATGGCATCATACTTAGAGAAATTACTTAAGTTCTTATTCATTTCTTCTACAAATTCCTTATCTTTTTCTAAGGTTAGGGCTCCTAAATTGATATAGGCATCAGCATAATTCGGATCTAATTCGATGGCTTTATTATAATAGCTCTTAGCCTCTTCAACATTACCTTGTTCTTGATTAATTACACCAACGTTAAAGTGTAAGTTTGGATTATTGGGGTCTTGCTTAATCGCTTCTTTCATCAAGGCTGCGAACTCGTCTTTCTTACCAAGTTTTAATAATAAATTAGCTTCCGTTAGCAGAATATTAATATCACCTGGTGCGATTTTTCTCGCCTCTTGTACCGCAGTTATTGCATTTTCAACTTCTCCTTTCTCAACTAAAATATAGGCGATATTTTTAACTACAGTCGCCCTTTTAGATTCAGAAATTTCCACTTTCGGGTCTTTATATTGATTAGACTTTACAAGAATGTCCATTTGAGATTTAGAAGCGAAATTTTCAACTTCTCCTGTTTCAATATTAGTAGCGCTATACTCAGTTGTAATTCCTGTATAACCCATTTCTTTTAATCTCTTAAAATAATCTAAGGCGGTATCATAGTTTTCATCTAAATAAGCTGCATTCGCCGCATATTCTAAGAACAAAGTATCTTTTTTACTTAGTTCATAGGTCTGATATAACGATTTTGTAGCAGCAGCATAATTTTTTTCTTGATACTCCTTGATCCCTTTTTGAGAAACATCTCCTACCAAAGCATTTAATAATGGCTGTGCCTCTTCGGTATACTTATCCTTACCTATTTCCTTTTCAAAACTTATTAGTTTTTGGAATGATTTGGCAGCTATATCATAAGCGTTTGGATCTAATGACGGATTCTTTTTAGCGACATCATAATAGGTTTTGGCCTTTACAAAATAAAAGTTCGCTTTAATTTTGTCATCTGCATTCGCGATTAACCCTTCGGCTTGATCTACAGAGGACTTAGCGGTGGCAATGTCACCACTTTTTAAGGCTTTTTCTGCCGCCTTGATTTCATCTTTTTGTGCATAAGTTGACAATCCGATAAAAATTGCCAAAAGCGTGATAAATTGTTTTTTCATTTTAAATTAATTAATTATTCTTGATTATTTGTTGTTTCTTCGGAATCATTGTTTTCAATTTCCGTGCCAATATCATTTTCATCGGTTTCATCATCCTCTTCGTGCATCACTTTGGCTACCGCGGCAATCGAATCATCATTCTTAATATTTATTAATTTAACGCCCTGAGTAGCTCTACCCATAACGCGTAGATCAGACACAGCCATTCTAATGGTAATTCCCGATTTATTGATGATCATCAGATCGTCTTCATCAGACACATTCTTAATAGCTACTAAATTACCCGTTTTTTCAGTAACATTGATGGTTTTAACACCTTTTCCTCCCCTATTGGTAATCCTATAGTCTTCTAAACTAGACCTTTTACCGTATCCTTTTTCAGAAACCACCAGGATGTCACTATTCATATCATTTACCGAAAGCATTCCAATTACCTCATCTTCATCATTTGCTAATGTTATTCCGCGCACTCCGGATGCATTCCTGCCCATTGGCCTTGTCTTTCCTTCTTCAAAGCGGATAGCTTTACCGGATTTAAGGCCAATCATGATCTGACTGTTACCATCTGTTAATTTAGCTTCTAGCAATTCGTCATTATCCCTAATAGTAATGGCATTTATACCATTTGTTCTAGGTCTTGAATATTGCTCTAAAGATGTCTTTTTCGTTTGACCCTTTTTAGTCACCATTAACACGTAATTACTATTTACATAATCTTCGTCCTTAAGGTCTTGGGTACAGATAAATGCTTTTACTTTATCGTCAGGTTCAATATTCACCAGGTTCTGAATGGCTCTACCTTTAGATGCCTTACTTCCTTCTGGTATTTCATATACTCTCAACCAAAATACCTTACCTTTCTGTGTGAAGAATAACATATACTGATGGTTTGTAGCCACATACAAGTGTTCTAAGAAATCTTCATTACGCGTTGAAACCCCTTTTTGACCTCTTCCACCTCTGTTTTGAACCTTATATTCATCGAGATTTGTTCTTTTAACATATCCGGCATGAGAGATGGTAACAACAACTTTTGAATCGGGTATCATATCTTCTATACTCACATCTCCTCCTGCATATTCTATCACCGATCGACGTTCATCTCCATATTTTTCTTTGATCTCTATGAGTTCTTCTTTTATAATCGCCATTCGTCTGGACTCATCTCCTAAAATATCCTTAAGATCAATGATCAATTTCATTAAATCTTCATATTCAGATCGTAATTTATCTTGCTCTAAACCAGTAAGCTGGCGCAATCTCATTTCAACAATTGCTTTAGCTTGTATTTCTGTAAGCTCAAATCGTTTTATCAAAGCCTCCCGTGCTTCATCGGCATTACCGGAAGCTCTGATTAATTTGATAACTTCATCAATATTATCCGAAGCAATGATCAATCCTTCTAGTATGTGTGCCCGGGCCTCTGCTTTTTCTAGTTCGAACTTAGTCCTTCGCACAACAACATCATGACGGTGATTCACAAAATGCTTAATGAGCTGTTTTAAATTTAACATCTCCGGCCTTCCATTGACCAAGGCAATATTATTTACACTGAACGAAGTTTGTAAAGCTGTGTATTTGTATAATTTGTTAAGTACTATGTTCGGTATGGCATCTCTTTTTAAGACGTACACTAAACGGCGGCCTTTTCTACTAGTTTCATCACGCAGGGTAGAAATGCCTTCAATTTTTTTGTCATTTACCAGATCAGCAGTTTTCTTTAATAGGTCTGCGCCATTTACCTGGTAGGGTAATTCTGTAACCACAATACATTCCCTTCCATTGATCTCTTCGAATACGGTTTTAGCTCGCATCACTATTCGACCTCTTCCTGTATGAAAAGCATCTTTAACACCTTCATACCCATAGATGGTTCCACCCGTTGGAAAGTCAGGAGCTTTAATATGCTGCATCAATTCATCGATCTCAATATCATTATTATCAATATAGGCTACAGTCCCGTTTATGACCTCTGTAAGGTTATGCGGCGCCATATTGGTAGCCATACCCACAGCAATTCCCGAAGCACCGTTCACCAATAAACTGGGAATTCTAGTTGGTAATACAGTAGGTTCTTCAAGGGTATCATCAAAATTCAATCTGTGATCGACGGTGTTCTTATCAATATCAGAAAGCATTTCTTCTGATATTTTATGCATTCTTACCTCAGTATATCGCATGGCCGCCGGGCTATCTCCATCAGGAGATCCAAAGTTTCCTTGTCCATCAACCATCTGGTAGCGCATGCTCCAATCTTGTGCCATTCTTACCATGGCATCGTACACGGAAGTATCTCCATGAGGGTGGTATTTACCCAAAACCTCACCAACTACCCTTGCCGATTTTTTATGTGCTCCTGTCGCCCTAATCCCTAATTCGTGCATACCAAAAAGTACTCTCCTGTGAACAGGTTTTAAACCGTCACGTACATCAGGAAGAGCTCTTGATACAATCACAGACATCGAATAATCGATATACGATGATTTCATTTCATCTTCAATATTGATAGGAATCAATTTTTCACTTTCTGCCATATAATTTTACTATTAATTTTTCGATTTTTATTAAGCTGGCAATATACAACAATTCTGTTTTTTTCGAGTTATTTAAAAGTGGATTTATTATTATTATTTATTAACAATAAACCCTAATAAACACGCTGTTTTTCACTGTTTTACTCTGTTAATAAAAGTTGGGCATAACTTTTGTAATATTATATGAAAAAAATCTACTAATTTTACAGCATAAATCGATATTATGGACGATAATTTTTCACCAAAAGTAAAAGATGTAATTGCGTACAGTAAAGAAGAAGCGCTGCGCCTTGGGCATGATTTTATTGGTACAGAACATTTAATGCTTGGATTACTGCGTAAGGCTAATGGAGAGGCCATTGATATTTTAAACGCCCTGGACGTTGATCTTCCTATGCTTAGAAAGAAAATTGAAGGATTGAGTCCTGCAAGCCCTGACACTTCCTTAGGGAACGATAAAAAGAGCTTACACCTTACCAAACAGGCAGAGAAAGCACTTAAAACCACATTTTTAGAAGCCAAATTGTTTAAAAGTAAATCTGTAAGTACAGCCCATTTATTATTGTGTGTTTTACGCAATGAAAATGACCCTACTACCAAATTGCTTAACAAATTTGATATAGATTACAACGAGGTTAAAGCTATTTTTAGTCAGTTATTTGTAGATGACGATATTACGGCTAGTCCACAGGCCGAAACACCAAGGGATGAAGATTTCGATGAACCCAAACAGAATCCTTTTGAAGGTTCTAAACCGAGTAAATCCACTGCGAAGTCGAAAACGCCGGTTTTAGACAACTTTGGTAGGGATCTGACACGATTGGCCGAAGAAGGGAAATTAGACCCTGTAGTGGGCCGGCAGAAGGAAATCGAACGTATTTCACAGATACTAAGTAGAAGGAAAAAGAATAATCCTATATTAATCGGTGAACCGGGTGTTGGTAAATCTGCCATTGCTGAAGGATTGGCACTACGGATCATCCAACGAAAAGTTTCACGAATATTATTTAATAAGCGTATTGTATCTCTCGATTTGGCGAGTTTGGTAGCCGGAACGAAATATCGTGGACAGTTCGAAGAAAGAATGAAAGCCTTAATGAATGAATTGGAAAAAAATGATGATATAATTTTATTTATCGACGAAATTCATACCATAGTTGGTGCTGGTGGAGCTACGGGATCATTAGATGCTTCCAATATGTTCAAACCCGCCCTTGCAAGAGGTGAAATACAATGTATTGGGGCAACTACATTAGATGAATTCAGGCAGAATATAGAGAAAGATGGAGCACTAGAAAGGCGTTTTCAAAAGGTGATGGTTGAACCAACTTCTGTTGAGGAAACCATTCAAATTCTCAATAATATTAAAGATAAATACGAAAATCATCACAATGTAGAATATACTGATGAAGCCATTGAAGCATGTGTAAAACTCACGAATAGATATATGACCGATAGGTTTCTTCCAGACAAAGCTATCGATGCCTTAGACGAATCTGGTTCAAGAATTCACATAACCAATATTGTAGTCCCTAAACAAGTACTTCAATTAGAAAAGCAACTGGAAGATGTTAGAGAGTTGAAAAACAGTGTGGTTAAGAGTCAGAAATATGAAGAGGCCGCTCGATTGCGTGATGATGAGAAGCGCATAGAAAAAGAATTGGCTGTAGCACAACAAACTTGGGAAGAACAATCTAAACTTCACAAAGAAGTTGTAACGGAAGATAATGTTGCCGAAGTTGTTTCTATGATGACAGGTATCCCTGTGAACAGAATCGCAGAAGCCGAAAGTGCGAGGTTAGCAGACCTTCATAACCTAATTAAAGGTAAGGTAATCGGACAAGATGAAGCGGTAAGCAAAGTTGTCAAAGCCATCCAGCGTAACCGTGTTGGTTTAAAAGATCCTAATAAGCCTATAGGTTCCTTTATATTCCTGGGACAGACAGGTGTTGGAAAAACTCAATTAGCCAAGGTATTGGCCAGAGAATTATTCGATTCGCCAGACGCATTGGTGCGTATAGATATGAGTGAATACATGGAGAAGTTCGCTATTTCGAGATTAATAGGTGCTCCTCCCGGATATGTTGGATATGAGGAAGGCGGCCAGCTTACCGAGAAGATACGACGTAAGCCATATGCTGTTGTGCTTCTTGATGAAATTGAAAAAGCACATCCGGATGTATTTAACATGTTGTTGCAAATACTAGATGACGGATATATAACTGATAGTTTAGGTAGAAAAATTGATTTCAGGCATACTATCATTATTATGACGTCTAATATAGGATCTCGCCAATTGAAAGATTTTGGAACCGGTGTCGGATTTGGTACAGAATCGAAGAAAAAACAGGCAGATGCGAACGCTAAAAGTGTGATTGAAAATGCATTAAAGAAAAGTTTTGCACCAGAATTCTTAAACCGAATTGATGATGTCATCGTATTCAATGCCCTTGAAAAGGAAGATATCCATGCCATTATCGATATTGAACTTGAAAAATTATTAGAAAGAATTGACGGATTAGGTTATAAGCTTGTATTAAGTGAAAAGGCAAAAGATTATATAGCCGACAAAGGTTTTGATAGACAATATGGAGCCCGTCCACTTAAAAGGGCCATTCAGAAGTATATTGAAGACGCTTTGGCAGAAGAGATCGTTAATTCGAAATTAAAGGAAAACGACACCATTTTTATGGATCTGGATGAAGAAAAAGATGAGTTAACCATCAAGATCAAAAAGGGAAAAAAGAAAATAGAAGAAAAGGATTAACATAAAAACCCTCCTATTTGGAGGGTTTTTTTTTATGGAATATTTACTTTTTGTAACTTTAATACTACTAAAAGAATTATCATGAAAAGTTCAACTAAAATACTCTTAGGCATACTTACATTTTTACCTTTTCTGTTGATCATATCCTATGTCCTGTACATTTTTACGGGTTTCATACCAATGGCCATTAGATTGGAGGACACTAACCAGCAAGTTCCGGTAGAATTCTTTGAATCTATTTCTGTTATGATCGTTCTTATTATACTCGCCGTAACCATTAAACTTGGAATCACGATCTACTATATTGTGCATGCTACCAACAACCCAAAAAACGAGACTAATACTAAGATCATGTGGATTGTGCTATTAGTTCTTGTAGGTACAGTAACCTCGATTGTTTATTACTTCGTGGAAATAATACCTTCTAAACTAAGCGAAAAGGAAAATATAGGATATACTAATTAGGAGATAAATTAATTTAATAGTTCGTCAATATCTATAGTCAGCGATTGAATAAAGTCTCTTGTCTTTTCAATTTCATCATGAAGTACTTTATCTTCTTCTACAAATGCGACTTCCGTTCTGTAAACCTGAACAAAAGATTCCAGGAATGGTGAGGTTTTTAACGGCCTTCTAAAATCCAGTGCCTGAGCCGCACTCAGTAATTCTATGGCCAATATGGTTTCTAAATTATCGACAATCCGTTTTGTTTTTGTCGCTGAATTAGCACCCATACTAACATGATCTTCCTGCCCATTACTCGAAACAATAGAATCAACAGAAGCAGGTGTTGCTAATTGTTTATTCTGACTAACAATACTGGCGGCCGTGTATTGCGGGATCATTAGGCCTGAATTTAATCCGGGATTTGATACTAAAAATGCCGGTAAATTACGCGAGCCGGATATTAATTGAAAAGTGCGTCTTTCTGAGATACTTCCCCATTCGGCCAATGCAATTGCTAAAAAATCTAAGGATAAGGCCAATGGTTGCCCATGGAAATTACCACCCGATATAATTTCATCGGCTTTTACAAAAATATTAGGATTATCGGTTACCGAATTAATTTCGATTTCAATTGTTTTTTTAGCAAAATTCAAGGCATCGAGACTAGCCCCATGAACTTGGGGTATACATCTAAATGAATACGGATCTTGTAAATGCTTTTTTTCTCTATTAATTATTTCACTATCGATTAAGAACTCCTGGATCCTTTTTGCCGTTTTTATCTGGCCATTATGTGGACGTACCATTTGTATCAACTCATTAAAAGGCTCTATTCTACCATCAAAAGCATCTAAAGATAGCGCTCCGAAAAGATCTGATAAATAAGATAGTTTATAACTTTTAAGAAGAATAAAAACTCCGTATGCACTCATAAATTGTGTGCCATTAAGCAATGCCAATCCTTCTTTTGATTTAAGTTCTATTTTATTCCATTTAAACTTCTCAAGAATTTCCTGCCCGCTATAGTCTTTACCTTTGTACCTTACCTCTCCTTTGGCGATTAGCGGCAAAGCTAAATGTGCCAATGGGGCCAAATCGCCTGATGCGCCTAAAGATCCCTGGGTATAAATGACCGGAAGAATATCATTATTGTAGAAATCTATCAACCTGTCTACCGTTTCGAGCTGCACGCCGGAATGGCCATAACTTAAAGATTGTATCTTCAATAATAACATAAGCCGAACGATCTCATCAGGTACGCGTTCACCGGTACCGCAGGCATGCGACATCACTAGATTGGCCTGTAGTATGGTGAGATTTTCATTGGATATTTTTACATTATGCAGTGCGCCAAAACCTGTATTAATCCCGTAAATTGGCTTCTCACTTTTCGCTAAAGTTTCTGTTAAATATAATCGGCATGCCAGTATTTTATTTTTAGCATCTTCTGATAAGGCCAATTTTTTTCGATTGAAAATAATGTCATTTATCCTAGTCAGGTCTAAATAAGAACTATCTATATAATGGGTAGTTTTCATATTACAATTAAGCTTCTTCAAAAGTCATCATTCGCATCAATATTTCCAAATAAATCAGAAAAGAAAATATTTTGATTTTTAGAACTTATCGATTATTTCAAAACAGGTCAATTAACTTAATTTTAAGAAAATTTAATCATTCAAAAACTGTATTTTTGCCAGCAAATTAATTTAACATGAAAAAAATACTTTTAACATTTATTACCCTATTTCTATTTGTGGCCTGTAACAAAGAGCAGGTACCCAAGGATTATGCGACTATTTCAGGAAAAATCACAAATCCGAATAGTCAAGAATTATTGATTCTAAATAATAGAAATGAACTTGTAAAAACAATTGCCTTAAATGAAGATAATACCTTTAAAGATACCTTAAAGGTTACCAAAGGTGTTTACACCTTATCTGATGGTGCTGAATATGCCGCATTATATTTGGATAATAATTATGATATCAATATTACGTTGGATGCCAAAGAATTTGATGAAACAATATCGTTCTCAGGATTGGGTAGTGATGGCAGTAGTTACCTGGTTAAAAAGGTTTTGTTACAAGAAAAGATCTTTAATAATATGGATGAATTATACGCTCTTGAAAAGGATGTTTTCACGACAACTTTGAAAGAGCAGAAAGATGATTTTTTAAAATTGAAAGATGAATTTAAAGAATTAGATTCAACATTGATAGCTATGGATCAAACAGATACCGAAATGCTTTTTCAATTTTTAGGCAGTCGATATGATAAGGCTTCAAAATTATCTAAATTAAAAGGTACGCCGTCTCCAAAGTTTAAGGACTATGAAAATTATAAAGGTGGAACCACTTCTCTAGATGACCTTAAAGGTAAATATGTCTATCTGGACATCTGGGCAACCTGGTGTGGTCCTTGTAAAGCAGAAATACCTTATTTAAAAGCGATCGAAAAAGAATTTCATGATAATAATATTGAATTCGTTAGTATATCTATAGACAAAAAAGAAGCCTATGATAAATGGAAGGAAATGATAGTGGAAAAAGAATTATCTGGGATCCAACTATTTGCTGATAATGACTGGAATTCTCAATTTATTCAAGACTATGAAATAGAAGGTATCCCGAGGTTTATTTTAGTAGATGACAAAGGAAATATTGTCAATGCCGATGCACCAAGACCTTCAAATCCGAAATTAAAAGAACTCCTTAAGGAGCTTAATATCTAGATGTTACAAATTAAAAAAAGCGGCCTTGAGGCCGCTTTTTTTTATATATAAAGTTCTTCATCTGATGGTCGCTCTTCTTTCGATTTGGGTGCCGACTCGGGAACTTCTTCCATTGCTTCCTTTTTAAACAGATCTATGTAGGCTTCTGATAAATAATCTATACAATCGGAAGCTGTAAACGTTTCATAGACCTTTTTATTCATGGCTATTTCTGCTGTTGATCCATGTAAATAGACCCCCAAAATGGCTGCTTCAATTGGCTTATATTGTTGGGCTATCAAACCGGTGATAATTCCCGTAAGTACATCGCCACTACCGGCAGTGGCTAAGGCCGGGTTCCCAGTGGTATTAAAATAAACTTTTCCTTGATAGGCAATAGCCGTATAGGCACCTTTAAGTACTATTATTATTTTATGCTTTTTTGATAAGGCAACGAGTTTGTCTATTTTTTCATAATCATTATTCCATTTACCTGCTAAACGTTCGAACTCTCTTGGGTGGGGCGTTAAAACAGCATCCTTTGGCAATAATTTGATCAGGCTTTTCTTTTTCGATAATAAGTTCAGTGCATCTGCATCTATTACCAACGGTATTTTATTATCCTTTAAAAAATTTTCAAATCCTTCGGCTGTTTTTGTACTTGTTCCCATTCCCATGCCCACACCTATCACTGTTGGTTTTATTTTAGAATTGAAATATTGAATTTCATTTTCGGCATCTACTTCAACCATCGCTTCCGGTAAGGCGGTTTGTACAATTTGATAACCGCATTTTGGTATATAGGCGGTCACCAATCCGCTACCTATGGTCAATGCGGCTTTAGCCGATAGGGTTACAGCCCCAATTTTACCAAAACTGCCACCCAACATAAGTGCATGGCCGTAATCGCCTTTATGCGAAAATTTCTTTCTGAATTTATAGAACGGCTGTACATCACTTTGGTAAGTTAAGTAAAAATTAGTCTTTGCTTTTTTCAAATAGGCTGCATCCAGTCCAATATCGATTATTTCCCAGGCAGCGACATATTCCTGATTTTCAGGCAAAATAAATGCCAATTTTGGTGTTTGGAAGGTTAGGGTAAAATACGATCTAATTACAGATGCTGCATCTGTCACCGGTTTATCTGCAAAAAGTCCGGAAGGAAAATCTATCGAAAGTATATAAGCATTTGTAGCGTTCAAAAATTGAATAGTTTCTTTAAGAACACCGTCAGGACTACGCTTTAGCCCTAATCCAAAAATAGCATCAATTACCATGTCATTTTCGGTAATCGAAGGGAATTCAGACTTACAGGTGATCATCTCAGCCCAAACACCAATTTCCTTTAATCTTTCATAATTAACTAAAAATGCATCGGAGCGCTTGTTGCCACAATTTACTATATAAGTTTTTACATGGTATCCATGTTGCCCTAGATGTCTTGCTATTACCAATCCATCCCCACCATTGTTTCCGGTACCACAAAATACATGAATCGGCACGGCATTTCCTTGAAGTCTTTTATCAATCCATTGAAAACATAAGGTTGCAGCTCTTTCCATTAAATCTATCTCGGTGAGATTACCATTTTTAATGGTAATTAGGTCTGCTTCGTAAAGTTGTTGAGCAGATAATATTTTCATAGATCTAACCTTTTATGATAATTGATTCTTTAAGAAAAAATCGCTAATCTTGAACAAGATTAAAAAATATTTTTACTTATATTCCCCCATGGCCGCGTATTTAGCCATTCTTTTTTTGACTAATGCCGGTTTTGTTAACTTCTTTAATTCGTTATAAGCCTTTACAATTTGTCTTTCAACAATTTTAAAGGCCTCTTCCCTATTACTGTGAGCACCCCCAAAAGGTTCTTTTATGATTCCGTCTATCAGGTCTAACTTTTTCATGTCCTTTGCTGTCAGCTTTAACGCTTCGGCGGCCTGCTCCTTGTATTCCCAGCTGCGCCATAAGATCGATGAACATGATTCCGGAGAAATTACGGTATACCAGGTGTTTTCCATCATATAAACACGGTCTCCTACACCAATGCCTAAGGCTCCACCGGAAGCGCCTTCTCCTATAACAATGGTAATGATAGGTGTTTTTAAAATCGTCATTTCATAAATATTCCTTGCAATAGCTTCTCCTTGCCCACGTTCTTCAGCTTCCAAACCTGGAAATGCACCAGGTGTATCTAATAAGGTCACAACCGGAATTCCAAATTTTTCTGCCATCCTCATTAGTCTCAATGCTTTGCGATATCCCTCAGGGTTGGCCATACCAAAATTTCTATACTGTCGTGTTTTTGTGTTATACCCTTTTTGCTGACCTATGAACATATAAGATTGATTTCCTATCTTCCCTAATCCACCTACCATTGCTTTGTCATCGGCAAAACTCCTATCGCCATGAAGTTCCATAAAAGTGCCTTTGGTCAATGCCCTCATAAAGTCTAATGTATAGGGTCTTGAAGGATGTCTAGACAATTGAACACGTTGCCATGCGGTAAGGTTTTTATAAATTTCTTTACGCGTTTTTTCAAGTTTTTTCTCGATCTGTTCACAGGTTTCAGTAACATCCACATCACTCTCCTCGCCAATCGCCAAGCATTTTGTTAGTTGCTCTTCTAACTCTTGTATTGGTTTTTCAAAATCTAAATATTCCATTAGGGTCGTTTTAGTTAGTTATACAAATATATGAACTTTGTTTGTATACTTTATTTACTTTTAATTCTAAATAATCCGGGTTTATATTTTATTAGGCCGTTTAAAACTACAGTGATTAATATGATCAAGGCACCGTAGTAGAAATTTGGCGTCATAATTTCTTTTTGTCCAAAAATTATGATGGCTAAAATAATGCCATATACCGGTTCTAAATTAATAGTGAGCATCATTGTGAACGGACTCACACTTTTTAAAACCATAGTAGAAGCCACAAAGGCATAAGCGGTACATACTGAGGCCAATATTAAAAGATACAACCAATCAGATTTACCAAGTTTAAAAAATTCAGCATCTATGGTTCCATTGAATAATAAAAGTATGGTTATAAAAATTACCGCAAAAAATAATTCATAAAATGAAATAATGGTAGCATTATGGAATTTAATAAGATCGGCGTTCAAAATAGAAAAACTTGCAGATAATAAGGCCGAGATCAAGGCGAAAATAATTCCAAACATATATTCCGTTTCGGCGTTGAACATGATTACCAATCCAATAACGGCCAACAACGAAAAAATAAGTTCGTAAATAACTATTTTCTTTCTAAAGATAACGAACTGGATAAGCATTACAAAAAAAGCTCCTGTTGACATGGTAGCCAAGGTTACCGAAACATTAGAAATTTTAATTGCATAAAAAAATGTGATCCAGTGTATTGCAATTAAAATTCCACCAATGAAAAATCTAAACAGCTCTTTGGTTGTCTTTTTAAAGGAAATATTTCTTGCTATAATGAAAATAAAAATAAAAATAGTAGCCAGCAGTATTCTATACCAAACCAGCGGAATCGCATCTATACTTATTAAAGCACCGAGAATGGCTGTGAATCCCCATATAAAGACAATTAAATGAAGATGTAAATAGTTGGTTATTTTATCGTTTAGCATTGATGTAGAAATAAACGGCTAGTAGTCCAAATAAAATATTAGGCAGCCAAACCATAAATAACGGGTTGTAGGTCACCCCGGCTCCAAGTACCTCTGAAACTTTCATAAAAAACACATACACGAACATCAAGCTTATACCAAGGGCCAAGTTTATACCGATACCACCTCTTCTCTTTTTCGACGCCAAAGAAAAAGCAATGATGGTTAAAATTATAGATGAAACTGGAATACTTGTACGCTTATACAATTCTACCTTATACTTATTAAGACTTTTAACACCCCTTTTTTCTGATTCCTTAATATGCTTAGCTAATTCGTTTGAAGGCATTTCTTTGGCTAAATAATCGACATAGAGTAGATCTTTTGGTAAAAAATTAAATGTAGTATCGAGCTTTCTTCCTGTTTCTATACTGTCGATCTGAGCATAAATTTTGCGTTTTCTGTAATTATTAATTGAAAAGGTACTATCCTTTTCGTTCCATCTCACGTTCTGACCAATAATTTTATACTTCAACTGCAATCCATCAAAATGCTCATAAGAAAAATCGAATCCCAGATTACTTTTAAAATTAAAATTCCTAAAATAAACAAAATCATTCTCTGTTAATTGCAAACTTACGTTCATTACATTGGTCTTTGATTTTGGAATTTTTCTAAGATAGGTTTCCTCAAATTCCTCAAAGGTCTTATTCGAATGAGGCACGATAAAGTGATTGGCCAACAGGGATATAATTCCGATAATCACAGCTCCTATAAGATAAGGTCTCAACAATCGCCTAAATGATATACCGGCACTATGAATGGCTACGATCTCAGAATTGGAGGCTAATTTTGACGTAAATAATATGGTAGAGATAAACAATGCCAATGGCATAAATGTATTCCCATAATTAATTATAAACGGTACGTAATAATCATTTATAATTTCGGCGACGCCAAGATCAGCATGCTCTAAAAATCTCCCGATCTTTTCGGAGACATTTATAGCAATGGCAACGGGTACAAGTATGAGTAAGGTAAAAATAAAAGAAGTAAAATATTTCTTTAATATGTATTTATCTAAAACCAGCAAAGTTTACAGTCTTTTATTCATTTGTTTTACCATTTTATTTTTCCAAACAGTAAAATCTCCCGCTAAGATATGCTTTCTTGCCTCACGAACCAACCACATATAAAAACCAAGATTATGTATGGTCGCGATCTGTTTTGCCAAATATTCTTTGGCAATAAATAAATGTCTTAAATAGGCTTTTGAATATTGTGAATCGACAGAACTTATGTTCATGGTATCTATAGGAGAAAAATCATCGGCCCATTTTTTATTTTTGATATTTATGGTGCCATGCGCTGTAAAAAGCATCCCGTTTCTTGCATTTCTAGTAGGCATAACACAATCGAACATATCTATTCCTAAAGCTATATTTTCCAATATGTTGATCGGGGTACCAACACCCATCAGATATCTCGGTTTGTCTTCGGGTAGAATATTACAAACGATTTCTGTCATTTCATACATTTCCTCAGCAGGTTCACCTACCGACAAACCTCCGATTGCGTTCCCTTCTGCTCCTACCGAACTTATATATTCAGCCGATTGTTTGCGAAGATCTTTATATGTACTACCCTGGACTATAGGAAACAGCGTTTGTTTGAATCCATATTTTCCCGGTGTTTTTTCAACATGTGCAACACATCGATCTAACCATCGGTGGGTCATATGCATAGATCTTTTAGCGTACTTATAATCGCATGGGTATGGCGTACATTCATCAAAGGCCATAATAATATCAGCGCCTATGCTGCGCTGTATATCCATAGAGAATTCGGGAGAGAAAAAATGCGTTGAACCATCTATATGTGATTTGAATTTCACTCCTTCCTCATTGATCTTTCTATTACCCGAAAGGGAATATACCTGATATCCGCCACTATCGGTAAGTATTGGAAGGTCCCAATTCATAAACTTATGTAACCCCCCGGCCTTTTCTAATATTTCTGTTTGCGGCCGAAGATATAAATGATAGGTATTTCCCAAAATAATTTCGGCCTTGATATCATCTTTTAATTCGTGTTGATGTACGGCCTTTACCGAAGCCACAGTACCGACAGGCATAAAGATTGGTGTTTCTATACTACCATGGTCGGTAGTAATAATACCAGCTCTTGCTTTACTTTCCTGGTCTGATCCTTTAAGCTGAAATTTCATTTGTATTTTTAAACATTAAATCTAAAGTGCATGATATCGCCATCTTTTACTATATACTCTTTACCCTCAATAGCCAACTTACCCGCTTCCTTTACCTTTGCTTCACTACCATAATGAACAAAATCGTCGTATTTCATCACTTCTGCCCTTATGAAGCCTTTTTCAAAATCGGTATGGATAACTCCGGCAGCTTGTGGAGCCGTTTCACCAACATGCATGGTCCATGCCCGAACCTCTTTAACTCCGGCTGTAAAGAACGTTTGTAAATTCAAAAGTTTATATGCTGCCCTAATGAGGACTGAGGCACCCGGTTCATCCAATCCAAGATCTTCAAGGAACATTTGACGCTCTTCATAGCTTTCCAATTCCATGATGTCGGCTTCTGTACCTACTGCCAACACTATTACTTCGGCGTTTTCATTTGCCACAGCTTTTTTTACTTTATCAACATAGGCATTACCGCCTTTTGCAGACGCTTCATCGACATTACACACATAAAGCACAGGTTTATCTGTGAGAAGTTGTAGCGGCTTGATATATTCTTCACGTTCTGAAGGCGTAAATTCAATGGCTCTCACAGAAACCGCACTTTCCAAACCTTTTTTCGCTTTTATGAGCACTGCTTCCTCTTTTTGTGCCTCTTTATTCCCGGTTCTAGCTGCCTTTTTTACCTTTTCAAGTTTCTTTTCAACCGCCTCAAGATCTTTTAATTGTAATTCTATATCGATCGTTTCCTTGTCTCTTACAGGATCTATGGTCACATCAACATGCACTATATTGTCATTATCAAAACAACGCAATACATGAATAATGGCATCTGTTTCTCTAATGTTACCCAAAAATTGATTTCCCAAGCCTTCTCCTTTGCTCGCTCCTTTTACAAGGCCCGCAATATCAACAATATCAACTGTTGCAGGAATAACACGTTCGGGTTTTACAAGTTCTTCCAATTTTTCTAATCGTTTATCCGGTACATTCACAACCCCAATATTAGGTTCTATTGTACAAAATGGAAAATTGGCACTTTGTGCCTTGGCGTTTGATAAACAATTAAATAAAGTTGATTTTCCAACATTTGGCAATCCTACAATTCCGGCTTTCATTTTATAATTTATGTTTTAATTCTATTGACGCATATAATTTCAAAATTAAAGTTATTTCTCATCTAACTTATTTAAAATAATTTGTAATTCTGAAGCTATAAATTGATTATAATCAAGGAATAATTTAAGCGGTGCAAATATAGTATTTACAATGGACTAATATTAAAATAGACGAACGGTTTTATGATAAAAATGTACCATTATCACTTGTTTTCGAATAAAAAATAGAACTTAACCGAATGGTTCGGTTTTAAATGACAACGCAATATAGAGCTATTCTTTATGCATAAAGCGTTGTTTACTCAGTAATTCCTCTTCTGATTCGACATGTTCCTCATCAGGAACACAACAATCTACCGGACAAACAGCAGCACATTGCGGTTCATCATGAAATCCCTTGCATTCGGTACATTTATCTGGTACTATATAATAATACTCATCACTAATTGGCTCTTGGTCCTCATCGGCATTTACAGCGTTACCGTTTGGTAAAACGATATTTCCACCAAGAGAAGTACCATCTTTATACTTCCAATCTTCTGCTCCTTCATAAATGGCCGTATTAGGGCATTCAGGCTCACAAGCTCCACAGTTAATACATTCATCTGTTATTATAATTGCCATTGTTTTTTTTCAATTAAATTTGCAGGGCAAAGCTAATAAAAACAATACGTAAAAAAAACCGGTACATGACCTTAGAAAAAAGAATCAATGCTTTTGTTGAATTGGGTAATTTTATGCGACAGTTCTCACGTCAAAAAATAACAAAAAACAGCGAAGTATTATATAATGATCTGTTTTTTGATGCTTTTACATTACAAATAAAAAGGGCTCAAGAATTCAATGGTTGGTTTACGGAAGATAATATATTATTTGCTTTTGAACAATGGAGTAAACAATTGATTAAAAATAAAATAGAGAATTGGATTTCAACTTATGATTTAAATAATAAGTCTCCTAAAACAGTTGCTGTTATCATGGCCGGAAATATCCCATTGGTTGGATTCCACGATTTTTTATCGGTGTTATTATCCGGTAATAAGGTACTTGTAAAACAGTCTTCCAACGACAAGCATTTTTTGCCTTTAATAGCAAAATACTTAGAATATGCAGCACCCGAATTTAAGGGGTCTATTCAGTTTACTGAAGATAAATTAACTGATTTTCATGCGGCCATCGCAACCGGGAGCAATAATACTTCACGTTATTTTGAATACTATTTTGGTAAATATCCCAACATCATCAGAAAGAACAGGAACAGCATTGCTGTACTAACCGGTAACGAAACTAAAGATGAATTGCTGGGCCTTGCGGAGGATATGTTGCGGTATTTTGGATTGGGTTGCCGCAGTGTTTCTAAAATATATGTTCCGAAAAATTATGATTTCGATCAATTATTTAAGGCTATCTACCCTTATAGCGATATCATACATTATAAAAAATATCAAAATAATTACGACTATAACAAGGCCGTTTATTTAATGAGTGAATTTAAATTGATCGAAAATGGTTTTTTAATGCTTAAGGAAGATGCCAGTTATAGCTCCCCCATCGCTACCGTGTTTTATGAGTTTTACGATGATCTAGATCACATTAAACAACGATTGCATCATGATTCTGAAATGATACAATGCGTTGTAAGCAATGTTATCGAAAATGCCGTACCATTTGGAAAAACACAGGAACCCAGTTTATCAGATTATGCAGACGGTGTTGATACCCTGGCGTTTTTGTCTAAATTATAGATCTTCGAAATCGGTATCCAGCTTAATATAATCTAAAAACTCTCGTTTTACAGCTTCGTCTTTAAATACACCACCATATTCAGCTGTAATAGTACTACTAGCTACATCCTTTATCCCGCGTGAGTTCACACATAGATGTTTGGCATCAATGACGCAAGCCACATCTTCGGTTTCCAGTGCCTTTTGTAATTCTTGCACCACTTGCATGGTTAATCGTTCTTGCACTTGTGGTCTCTTTGCATAATAATCTACAATACGGTTCATTTTTGAAAGGCCTATAACATTGCCATTAGAAATATAAGCAACATGTGCTTTTCCTATGATTGGCAATAAATGATGCTCACAGGTAGAATATACCGTTATATTCTTTTCCACCAGCATTTCACCATATTTATAGTTATTATCGAATGTTGACGGACTCGGTTTTTTAGCGGGATTCAGGCCTCCAAAGATTTCTTTTACAAACATTTTAGCTACCCTTCTGGGAGTGCCTTTCAGGCTGTCGTCTGTTAGATCCATTCCCAATGTATGAAGTATATGTGCTACATTTTCTTCAATAGCTTGGATCTTTTTATCATCAGAGATCTCAAAGGCGTCAACACGCAAAGGCGTTTCAGCTGATGTTCCTATATGATCATCACCGATTTCTTCTATTAATTTAGCCGACTTACCGTTTTTACCTTCAAACATGGTCATAATTTTTTACAAAACTACAAATTCTTCATGGTCTGGAGCAATTCTTCTAGATTTAAAGTACTTTGCTCGCCGGAATTCATATTTTTTAGGGTATAATTTTTATTCATCAATTCATTCGCGCCTACCAAAACCACAAATGGAATTTCACGTTTGTTCGCGTAATTCATCTGTTTTTTGAGTTTGGCATTATCGGGATATAATTCTGTTTTGATCTCTTCTTGTCTTAATTTTTTAATAGCATGCATACAAAACAATGCCTCCTTTTCACCAAAATTCAGGAATAGAACCTGGGGTTTGGGCAATGAGACTTTTTTAAACAAACCCAATTCTTCCAACACGAGGTAAATTCTATCCAAACCAAAGGATATGCCCATACCACTCATATTCTTTAATCCGAATACACCGGTAAGGTCATCATATCTGCCACCACCGCCAACCGAGCCCATTTCCACTTTGTCTGCTTCTACTTCCAAAATGGCTCCGGTATAATAGTTCAATCCTCTTGCCAGGGTTACGTCAAGCTTCAATATTGCGGACTGCAAACCTAATTTTTCAACATTTTCTATTACAAATTGTAAATCTTTCACACCTTCACTTCCTTCGTCGGAATTCGTTAATATTCCTTTCAGCTGAGAAAGCATTACATAATTGGTACCGCTAAGCTCAAATAAAGGATTTAATTTTTCAATGGCCTTTTTAGAGATCCCCTTAGACAGCATTTCATTCACAACACCATCCCTGCCAATCTTATCCAACTTGTCTAAAGCAACTGTAAAATCAATTAATTTTTCTTTGGCTCCTATAATTTCGGCAATGCCGGATAAGATCTTCCTATTATTAATTTTTATGATGGTATTTGTTAAACCCAGCTTTGTAAATACATCATCATATAATTGTACAAATTCGATCTCTTGCCATAAAGAAGTGCTCCCCACAACATCTGCATCACACTGGTAAAACTCCCTGAACCTCCCTTTTTGTGGCCGGTCGGCCCGCCAAACAGGTTGCATCTGGTAACGCTTAAAAGGAAACTCCAACTCATTTTGATGTTGTACAACATACCGAGCAAAGGGTACCGTCAGGTCATAGCGCAAGGCTTTTTCAGATATTTTTGAAGTTAAGGCATTGCTATCTTTATTGCTTAGGGTTTTATCATCAACCTTGGCCAAATAATCACCAGAATTCAAGATCTTAAAGATCAAGCGGTCTCCTTCATCTCCATATTTACCCATCAAGGTTTCAGAATTTTCAAACGCTGGAGTTTCTATTGGCTGAAATCCAAAAGTCTCGAAGGAGCTTTTAATCGTATCAAAAATATAATTGCGTTTTGCTACCTCTGTTGATGAAAAATCTCGCGTCCCTTTAGGTATACTTGGTTTTTGTGCCATTACGGTTTAAAATGTTTGCAAATATCTAAAATAATTTACGATTCGTTTACTTTTTTAGTAGGTTTAAACCATTTAAATACTTTAAACATCAACCAAAGGATAATCACAACAAATACAATAGCTACTATTGGCGCAATGAATGCAAGCACAGATAAAACTATAGATGTGCCAGATTCTACCGTAGAAACTATGGGATTGGCAATCCCTCCAGTGGTTGCTGTTGATGCTAACCGCGCTGTACTGGTTGAAGATTTAATAGCCGTTGCAGTGCCTCCACCTGCGATTATTGCCAATGACCAGGTAATAATAGGATCCATATCGGCCATGGTAGATAGCATTACAGCTGTACCCGCAACTGCTGCTAATGGCACCGCGATGGTATCCAATAAATTATCAAACCAGGGTATTAAATAGGCACCAATTTCTACCACGGTAGCGACCCCTAATGCCAGCATGGCCGGAGTACTTCCAACCCACTGCCAATTCTCATTTAAAGGGATAATACCATAAAATGAAGCAATACTTAATGCAAATAAGGGTACAAATACCCTAAAACCCACAGAAGCTGCCAAGCCTATTCCCAATAGTATGCTTAAAATTGTTTCGGGCATATTAATAAATTTTAAACGTGCTTTTACAAAGATACTTACAAATTTATTGCGAATAAAACAAAGGGGATTTTTCCCCTATTTTAAATAGGATTTTTCCCCAAATTATCAAAATCACTTTTTTTAGTTACAGTCTTGGTTTATATTTGAAATGAGTAAGAATTAAAAGAATGATGCTTGAATTAGACGATCATAAAAACAATAGAAAAAGAAAAGGTATTGCTCAATTTGATAGCCATTTTTTGGATAAACTGGTGCGTATTTTGTTTGTCACAGGGGTGGTTCTCATTCTTCTCACGGTTGCTCTTAAATGGTTAGGATTTTTAGATTAGATAACATTGTTTTCATAAAATCGAGACAATCGTATAACCCTTAGTTCTGGTCGGAATTAAGGGTTTCTTTTTTTAACCGCAAGGTTATCCTCATGTTATCTATGATAGGCCTGATTATGCGTTAGTTGGTTGCCGCAGATCGCACAATTACCTGAAGTCCCTGAGCCACCTTCATTATGACCACTTAGGCAAATATAATGGTAATCTCCATAGGCATTTTGGGCAGGTGCCGGTTTATTCTTGTCAGCATCACTTACTACCGGTGGAAGCGTTAATATCGGTTTGCCATGAAAAGCTTGATTATGCTCATAGAGCGATTTACAAACAGGACATACACCTTGTTTATCAGAACCTTTATGTCCCTTGGGGCAAGTATAATGGTCTATCTTCTTTTTGTCAGTTTCAACAGTTGCCTTGGTCGTCTCTTCTTTTGACGTTTTACCTGTTTTTATACATGAAAACAAGGTTAATAAACTAATAAAAATAATAGGTAAAATAGTTCTCATATATTAGGTTTTTTGCTTTTTCTTCTTCGCGGCAGGAAACAGTACATTATTCAATATCAACCGGTAACCGGGTGAATTCGGATGCAGATCCAATTCGGTTTTGGGGTCTCCTACCCTATGGGTATAATCTTCGGGGTCGTGGCCACCATAAAAGGTCCACATGCCCTTGCCCGTAACGCCATGAATATAACGGGCTTCTCCATTGGTTTTATTCTCACCCATGACGAGAACCGTTGATTTCACGGTATTCGGATTAAAACTAGTTGTTTGTCCCATAAATCCCTTTACCAAAAGGGTATGATTCTGGCAGAGCATGGAAGGCACAGGGTCCCATTTGGCTGAAAATTCTTGTAGCGAAAAATAGTCTTCTGTTCGAATGATCTGCCTTTTACTGGTCATATCAATAGATGAAAACTCATATTCCATGGGATTTCTCACCAGCTCAAAATCTTTAAATGCAAATGTTTTTGAAAAATCTAATTTATTCTGATAATTTGGTTCAGAAGGATCACCATCGAACATCGGCTCACAAATATCTATGCCTTCAGCCGCAAGGGCGATATCAAAACTATCCGTTGCTGAGCACATCGCAAACATAAAGCCGCCGCCAATCACATAATCCCGTATTCTAAGTGCTACCGCCAGTTTTTCCTGCGAAACCTTGTCATATCCTAATTTTTTTGCCAAATTTTCAGCATCGCGTTTACCTTCTATGTACCAGGGCGCAGTTCGATAGGCTCCGTAAAATTTACCAAACTGACCGGTAAAATCTTCATGATGCAAGTGCAACCATTCGTATAACAATAATTTATCCTGCAAGACTTCCTCATCATAGATCACGTCATAAGGAATTTCGGCATAATTTAATACCATCGTAACGGCATCATCCCAAGGCACATTATCTTTTGGTGAATACACCGCAATTTTAGGTGCTTTCTCTAAAATAACCGATTCCATATTTTGAGAGGGGCTTGCGATTTCTTCAAGGATCCTTAATGCTTCGGTAGAAGAAATTATTTCATAGGAAACCCCCCTAATTTTACATTCATTTCTAAAATCTTCAAGATCTTCCAGTAAAAAGGAACCGCCACGGTAATTTAAAAGCCATTTAACATTATTTCCCTTTTGTAAAGAATAAAAGGTAATACCATATGCTTTTAAATGATTTTCCTGACTCACATCGTCCATGGGTAATAAGATGTATGACGCCAGAGCAATATGAGTCATAAACAAGAATAGCAATAAAACTATTCCTTTTTTTAATTGATATTTACCAATGAAGGTTTTCATTTTAAAATGGAACATCACCATCCTCCTCTATATCATCACCAAAAACGTCTTCAGCACTTGGTAAATTCTTTGGCGTTATAAATTCATTCATTTTCGATTCAAATTCAGTAGCGAAAGCCTCTTCCAAGTCGGAGAATTGTGCTAAATGTCCTGTAAATTTGAGTTTGATATTATCTAAACCGCCATTACGATGTTTGGCCACAATAAATTCTGCCTGGCCTTCACAGGGAGTCCGTTCTTCGTCATCCCATTCGGTTTGTCCGTAATATTCAGGTCGATATATAAATGAAACAATATCTGCATCTTGCTCAATCGCACCAGATTCACGTAGATCTGATAATAATGGCCGCTTACTACCACCACGGGTTTCAACAGCTCTCGAAAGCTGTGATAATGCAATAACAGGTAAATTCAATTCTTTTGCCAAGGCCTTTAAGTTACGAGATATGGTAGAAATTTCTTGTTCCCTGTTGCCGCTTCCTTTTACAGAGGTACCCGCAGTCATTAATTGTAAATAATCAATAATGATCATTTTAACACCATGCTGCGAGGCCAACCTTCTTGCTTTGGCACGCAGGTCGAAAATAGACAACGAGGGTGTATCATCTATAAAAATGGGCGCTTTGGATAAATTTTTAACTTTTACATTTAGTTGTTCCCATTCATGAGGCATCAGGTCGCCTTTTCTAAGTTTACCTGAAGAAATACCGGTTTCGCTGGAGATCATTCTGGTAATTAATTGCACCGACGACATTTCAAGTGAAAATATAGCCACAGGAACGTCAAAATCTATAGAAACATTTTTAGCCATTGACATTACAAAGGCCGTCTTACCCATACCGGGCCTAGCTGCAATAATAACAAGGTCTGAAGGTTGCCAACCCGAAGTAAGGGCATCGATTTTAGAGAAGCCTGAAGGTACACCACTCATCCCCTCTTTATTGGCAATTTCTTCTATCTTTTTAAGTGCCTGCGAAACTAATCCTTCGGCAGCTTCTGAACTTTTTTTAAGATTACCCTGTGTAACTTCGAATAATTTGGTCTCGGCCGAATCCAACAAATCGAAAACGTCCGAAGTTTCGTCATAGGCTTCATCAATTATTTCACTGGAAATACTTATTAACCTTCGCTGTATATATTTTTGAATGATAATTCTCGCATGGAATTCAATATGTGCCGAAGAAGAAACTTTTTGTGTTAAGCCTACCAAATAAAAATCACCACCAACAAGATCCAATTTACCTTCTTTTCGTAATTGGTTAGAAACGGTCAATAAATCTATAGGCTCAGACTCATTAAAAAGCACGATCATCGCATGATAAATGTGTTGATGGGCTTGTTTGTAGAACGCATCGGCATGTAAAATGTCTATAACATCATCAACTCCCTTTCTATCGATCATCATGGCGCCAAGGACAGCCTCCTCCAAATCAACGGCTTGAGGTGGTAACTTACCTTTTTCAAGATTAATTAAGGTACCTTTTTTTATATTTTTAGACCGAATTGGTTGTAAATTTTCCATCAAGCAAATGTAATTTTTTCTAATAAAACTCTACCCTAATATAATTAAAATTGTACACATATTATGTTAACAAGTCAAAGATTTGTTAATAAGTTAATATTAATATTTCTACCTAAATAAATTAATTATTTTTGACCCATGAAGAAACTAGCGATATATCAATTACTTACCCTGCTGTTATTTGTACAAATACTTTTAGTGAAGCTGATTTCTCTCTTTCCAGACTTCGTTGAATATTATTATTCGAACGGTTTATACCAACATATTTCCAAGTTATTTAGGATGTTTTTTGGATGGATCCCATTCTCCATAGGCGATATCTATTATTTCCTCCTTGGATTACTGTTGATTTCCGGACTATATAAATTCATCAAGACAAAATTTAAAGATGCAAAATTCCAGCTTTTTAAATTTGGCGCTTATTTATCTATCTTCTATTTCCTATTCCATTTTTTATGGGGATTGAATTATCATAGAAATTCATTGTACACAAATCTTGTACTTGAAGAACGGGAATATTCAACAGAAGAATTAAGCCGTTTAACCAATGATCTTTTAGTCAAATTAACTGCGGTTCACTTACAAATAGTTGAAAATGATACGCTGAAAGTAACACCTCCATATTCAAAATCGGAAATTCTTAAATCTACAAAATTTGCCTACGAATCATTATCAAAAAAGTATCCCCAATACCGATATCAACGGTATTCCTTAAAAAAATCATTATATAGTTTACCTTTAACCTATATGGGATTTTCTGGTTACTATAATCCCCTATCCGGAGAAGCCCAGGTAGATCATTTAGTGCCTAAATCAAGTCTGCCCATGATCAGCTGTCATGAAGTCGCCCATCAATTAGGGATAGCTTCAGAAAGTGAAGCCAATTTCATAGGTTTTTTAGCGGCCACGAACAGCGATGACAAATATTTTAAGTATTCGGGTTATTTAACAGCCTTTAAATATTCGGTCGCCGCAGTTTATTATAAAGATTCTGTTACTTCAAAGAAGATCATCGATAAAATTCCGATCGGAATTATGAAAAACATAGAAGAATCGCAAGAATTCTGGCGATCATACCAAAACGACCTCGAGCCTTTTTTTAAATTATTTTACGATAATTATTTAAAAGCGAATCAACAAAAAGATGGGATGAAGGGTTATAGCCGGATGGTAAATCTATTAGCAGCCTATCATCAGAAAAACGGACTGCAGTAAACTATAAAATTGAAATACTTAATCATAAAGTCAATTAGATCAAAATATAGATCTTCTTGTCAGACGCTTTTTTTATTTTTGACAAACTAATATGGTGAATAAAGAGATTACAAGCTTACAAAACCCGCTGGTCAAAGAAATTTTACTACTTCAGGAAAAATCCAGGGCAAGAAAAAGGTCGGCTACTTTTATTATTGAAGGGCAGCGTGAAATATCACTGGCCCTCAAGGGAAATTATAAATTTACCCATGTGCTGATATGTAAATCTATATTTGATATTTCAACATTAGATTCATTTGATTTTAATTCCTCTAGTATCATATATATTAGTAGCGATGTTTATCAAAAAATAGCACATCGCAGTTCAACAGAAGGCATTCTTGCAGTGGCAAATTGTAAAGACCTGGATTTACAACATATTGTATTTAAAAATAAATCACCTCTTATTCTTGTTGCAGAAGCTCCGGAAAAACCGGGAAATATCGGGGCACTTTTACGAACGGCCGATGCTGCCAACTTAGACGCTGTACTCATTGCCAACCCTAAAACAGATATGTATAATCCCAATATTATAAGATCTAGCGTAGGATGCCTTTTTACCAATCAGATAGCGACTGGAACAACGGCAGAGATCATACATTTTTTAAAAGATCATGATATTAAAATTTATTGTGCCGATCTTAAGGCGGCGGAGCCATATTATAATATTGATTTCTCAGGTGCCTCCGCTATTGTGGTAGGTACAGAAGCAACCGGTCTGAGTAGCGAATGGTTAAAAAATGCCGATAAAAACTGTATCATTCCAATGAAAGGACAAATAGATTCGTTAAATGTATCTGTCTCGGCTTCAATCATTATTTTTGAGGCACAAAGACAAAGAATTTCTAAGCTATAATGAAGGGTATAAAAGTATTATTAATTGTATTTTTCGCAATTGTATTATCCAGTTGCGGTGCATCAAAACGAACTGCAAGCAATACAGTTGAGTCCGATCTCCTATCACAATTCGAGATTTATAAAAATACCAAATATAAATACGGTGGAACCGATGAAAGGGGTTTTGACTGTTCGGGTTTTGTGCATAAGGTCTATAGCAATGCTTTTGGCATACAACTTCCGAGAACTACGGATGGCATGTCAAGGATTGGTACAAAAATTTCGAAAAATAAATTAAAACCAGGGGATCTGGTTTTTTTCAGGCCATCGAGAAAATACGATCACGTTGGTATATTTATTGATGATAATATATTCATTCATAGTTCAACTTCTAAGGGCGTAATCAAATCTAAATTAGATAACCCTTATTGGAAAAAGAAATATAGATTTGCAAAACGAATCTTTAAATCAAAATAATGACTCCAAAGGTAATTTTTGCCATAATAATATTGATCCTTGCCCTTAATTTTATAATAGACAAGGTTTTAGACTATTTAAATGCCAAGCATTTTGATGATAAAATACCCGTGCCTTTGAGCGATGTATATAATGAAGAAGAATATTACAAATCGCAACAATATAAAAAAGAAAATTTTAAATTTTCGAGTATTATTTCTTCGGTTTCCTTTTTGCTGACCATTGCTTTTTTCTTCTTTGATGGTTTTGCCTATGTCGATAATATTGCACGTCAAATAAGTGATAACCCTATCGTAATAACCTTGGTTTTCTTTGGTATTATTATGCTGGGTAGCGATATCATTACAACGCCATTGTCTTATTACCAAACCTTTGTTATTGAAGAAAAGTATGGTTTTAATAAATCAACAAAGAAATTATTTTTTCTCGATAAGCTAAAGGGTTGGTTACTAATGATAATCCTCGGTGGCGGTATTTTAGCCCTTGTTGTTTGGTTTTACCAGCAGACCGGAACCGATTTTTGGATCTATACATGGGTTTTTATAGCTGTTTTTTCTATTTTTATGACCCTGTTCTATTCTACGCTTATTGTACCCCTCTTTAATAAACAAACGCTATTAGAAGAGGGAGAACTAAAGAATGAACTTGAAAAATTTGCTAAAAAAGTAGGTTTTACCCTCGATAAGATCTTTGTGATAGATGGATCTAAAAGATCGACAAAGGCCAATGCATATTTTACCGGATTTGGTAAAAAGAAAAGAATTGTGCTTTACGACACATTAATTAATGACCTTGAAATTGACGAAATAGTGGCTGTACTCGCACACGAAGTGGGGCATTACAAAAAGAACCATGTTATTTTTAATATGATAGCATCCATATTACTCACAGGTGTTACGTTATATATATTATCATTTTTTATCGATAGTAAGTTATTGGCAAATGCCTTATCGGTTCCCGAGGCTAGCTTTCATATCGGATTAATAGCATTTGGAGTACTTTACAGCCCTATTTCTGACCTTACCGGATTGGTTATGAATTATATTTCAAGAAAGTTTGAATATCAGGCAGACAATTATGCCAAGAATCAATATAATGCACAGTCATTAATTTCATCATTAAAAAAATTATCAAAAAATAGTTTGAGCAATCTTACGCCCCATAAGGCCTATGTATTTATGAACTATTCGCATCCCACCTTATTGCAAAGAGTTCAAAATTTAGTTTTGTAAAATTAGAATGTAGGGTTTGTTCAATAAATATCTTTGCGTTATTTTTAAAGCATGTTATACGTTGCAACCATAGAGGAAGAAAATAAGGAGATCGCTAAGCGCTATAAAGATATGCTTAGTGCTACGTATCAAACCTTGTCTAAAGAGGATAAAGTGCTGATTCGTAAAGCCTTTGATATTGCCCTGGATGCACATAAAGACCAGCGGAGAAAAACCGGTGAACCCTACATCTTCCACCCTATTGCCGTTGCTAAAATTGTGGCTAATGAAATTGGTTTAGGAGCTACTTCTATCATGTGCGCTTTAATTCATGATGTCGTAGAAGATTCAGACGATTATACTTTTGAAGATATTGAGCGGCTTTTTGGGACTACGGTAGCTAAAATCGTTAATGGATTAACAAAGATTTCAAGATTAAAAAAAGACCAGGGAGCATCTATACAAGCAGAGAATTTTAGAAAAATGCTCTTAACATTGAATGACGATGTAAGGGTAATTTTAATAAAAATTGCAGACCGTTTGCATAACATGCAAACGATGGATTCCATGGCTCCCGACAAACAGATCAAAATATCTTCAGAAACGCTTTATATTTATGCGCCGTTGGCACATAGACTGGGACTTTATAATATTAAAACCGAATTGGAAGATCTCGGTTTAAAATATACAGAACCCGATGTGTATGATGATATTCTGGCAAGGATAAAGGAAAGCAAAGAACAACAAAATAATTATATCGCAGAATTCTCTGATATCATAAAAAATTCATTAGATAAAGAGAATTTTGAATACGTCATTAAAGGAAGGCCAAAATCGATATATTCCATTAGAAAGAAAATGTTGGATCAAGGTGTTTCCTTTGACGAGGTATATGACAAATTCGCAATTCGTATCATTTACAGCTCCGATCTTTCACAGGAAAAGTTTAATGCATGGAAAATTTATTCTATAGTAACCGATCATTTTAATCCCAACCCCAACAGGCTAAGAGATTGGATATCGCAACCTAAATCTACAGGTTATGAATCGCTGCACATTACTGTTATGGGCCCAAAAGGACGTTGGGTGGAAGTTCAGATACGATCGAAACGCATGGACGAAATTGCAGAAAAAGGTTATGCTGCCCATTTTAAATACAAGAATAATGATGAAAAGGAAAGTGGCCTGGAGAATTGGCTCAATAAACTTAAGGAAACCTTAGAAAATCCAGAAGTGAATGCTGTAGATTTTGTTGAGCAATTTAAACTTAATCTTTATGCAAAAGAGATCTACATTTTTACACCTAATGGCGATATTAAATCTTTGCCAAAAGGGGCTACTCCCATAGATTTTGCATATGCCATTCATACAGAAGTTGGAAGTAAATGCAGAGGCGCCAAGGTAAATGGTAAATTGGTACCCTTAAGTTATGAACTTAAAAGTGGCGACCAGGTTGAAATTATTACTTCAAATTCTCAAAAACCTAAATCAAGTTGGCTCGATATCGTTCAAACTGCAAGAGCAAAATCCAGAATTAAAACGGCCTTAAAAGAAGAACAAAAGCAGATTGCCGAAGACGGAAAAGAAATACTCGAGCGAAAACTTAGGCATATAAAAATACCCTTTAATGAGAAGACTATTAATGAGTTAGTCCGGTTTTTTAAGCTAAAAACCAGCTTAGATCTTTTTTATAGGTTTGGCACGGGTTCTATTGATAACCAGCAGCTTAAAAATTATGTCTCCCAGCGAAGTAATGTGGTTTATAGTTTTTTTCGTGATAAGATCAGAAGGTCACAAAAAAATGTAATAGAAAATAAAACCGAAGAGATCACGAATAAATACGATCTGTTGGTTTTTGGTAAAAGCGAAGATAAATTAGATTATAAGTTAGCGCCATGTTGTAATCCAATACCCGGAGACAAGGTCTTTGGTTTTGTAACTGTTACAGATGGTATTAAAGTTCATAAGCAGAACTGCCCTAATGCTATTAGTATGCAGTCCCAATATGCATATAGAATCATGTCGGCCAAATGGATAGATTCATCACAACAGGCCTATAAAGTGCAATTAAAACTAACAGGTATGGATAATGTGGGATTGGTAAATGAAGTTACCCGCATTATTTCAACTACCATGCAAGTAAACATTCATAAACTCAATATTTCAGGGGAAGACGGCATTTTTGAAGGACAAATAACTGTTGGAATAAAGAACAATGACCAGCTCAAAAAACTCATTGAAAAACTCAAAAAAATTGATGGTATTGACAAGGTGGAAAGGTTAAATAAATAAGATGTTTAAAAGTTGTTAATCTTTTTCAATTGGCAACTTAAATAACTACAATTTATAGTGTAAATTTGTTTAGAAATCAATTAGATAAATAATTTATGGATACTTCTAAAAATCAAGAAATCGTAAAAAACGTCTTTACGGTTTTTTTAGAAAAAAATAACCATAGAAAAACACCTGAGCGATACGCAATTCTTCAAGAAATTTATGACCATGAAGATCATTTCGATATTGAATCATTGTATATCGATATGAAAAATAAAAACTATCGTGTTAGCAGGGCGACTTTATATAACACCATCGAATTGCTCTTGGAATGTGGTCTTGTAAGAAGGCATCAGTTTGGACAAAATCAGGCTCATTATGAAAAATCCTATTTTGATAAGCAACATGATCATATTATTTTAACCGATACCGGAGAAGTTATTGAATTTTGTGACCCTAGAATTCAGGTTATTAAAAAAACTATTGAAGAGGTTTTTGATATTACGGTTCAGAATCATTCACTATACTTCTACGGTCAAAAAAATAAACAATCCTAAACAATTTAACGTATTAAAATCTATAATAAATAATGGTTGATCTATTACTAGGCTTACAATGGGGAGATGAAGGAAAAGGAAAAATAGTCGATGTTTTAACAAAGAACTATGACATCATAGCACGTTTTCAAGGCGGTCCAAATGCCGGCCACACCCTGATCTTTGACGGCAATAAACATGTATTACATACGATCCCTTCAGGAATTTTTCACGAGAAAGCCATAAATATTGTGGGCAATGGGGTGGTGATCGACCCTGTTATTTTCCAAAAAGAACTTGAGAATTTAAGCAGTTATAATATTGATTTTAAGCGGAAATTATTCATCTCAAGAAAAGCGCATTTAATTTTACCAACCCATAGATTGTTAGATGCGGCTTCTGAAACCTCTAAAGGCAAGGCCAAAATTGGATCGACCTTAAAGGGCATAGGACCCACATATATGGATAAGACCGGACGAAACGGAATTCGGGTTGGTGATCTGGAACTTGTAAACTGGAAAGATAAATACAATGCTTTGACGGAAAAACACCTAAAAATGCTCGACTTTTTTGAGGTTGATATTCAATTTGACCTAAAAGAATTGGAAAATGAATTTTGTGCGGCAGTGGAGGTGTTAAAAAAACTGACTTTTATCGATAGTGAAGAATACCTTAATAATGCGATCAACAATAAAAAAACGATCTTGGCCGAAGGTGCTCAAGGATCTTTATTGGATATTGATTTTGGCACCTATCCTTATGTAACATCTTCTAACACAACAGCAGCCGGAGCTTGTACCGGTTTAGGCGTTGCTCCAAGTAAAATTGGTGAAGTATTCGGAATTTTTAAGGCATATACAACACGGGTGGGTTCAGGGCCGTTTCCTACCGAGTTATTTGACAAAGCAGGGAAAACAATGTCTAAGGTTGGACAAGAGTTCGGTGCCACTACAGGCAGACCGCGCCGTTGTGGCTGGTTAGACCTCGTTGCTTTAAAATATGCCATTCAAGTAAACGGCGTTACACAATTAATGATGATGAAAGGAGATGTTTTATCAGGTTTTAAAAAGATTAAAATTTGCACATCCTATAATTATAAAGGCAAAGAAATTACGCATTTACCATATAATATCGAGCCCGAGAATGTAACCGTAAATTATACAGAGTTTGATGGCTGGGAAGCCGACTTAACTAAAATGGGCTCGGCAGAACAATTACCTCCAAATTTGCTCGCCTATATTAAATTTATTGAAAATGCCGTAGATGTACCCATTAAAATTGTTTCGGTAGGACCCGATAGAAAACAGACAGTGTTCAGATAAATCTAAGCATCCTGCCTTAACATTAAATTAGAATTTGTTTTCGGCATACTAAGCACTTTTTCATTAGTTTTGTAGCAAATATAAATGATGCTACAAAAAATACTCATTCTAGTATTTCTGTCAATTTCCTTTTCTGGGATCTCCCAGCAAAAACGCATTAAGATCGTGCATGCTGATAATTCCACCATAGATGAAAAAAAATACCCCGGTGCAACCGTTCTATTGGGAAACGTTTATGTAGAACATGAAGGTATTTCTATGCGCAGTAAAAAGGCCATCCATTATAAGAACGATAATTTTTTAAAAGCTTTTGGCGATGTAGTTTTAAATCAGGGCGATACAATTTCACAAACGAGCAATTATGTTGAATATGATGGTAATGTAAAGAAGGCACGTTCTTGGGGAAATGTCGTGTTAAAAGATCCATTGATCACTTTGTCCACAGACACCTTAGATTTCGACCGTACTAAACAACTCTTGTTCTACAAAAATGGGGCTACTATTAAAGATACTACCAATGTGCTTGTTAGTGATGTTGGGAATTATTATTTAGAAACCACCAAGTTCCAGGCGCTTTCGAATGTGGTTCTAACGAATCCTGATTATGTTTTGAATTCAGACCATTTAGATTATTTTACGAATAACGGACAAGCTTTTATTTATGGGCCTTCAACCATAACAGGAAAAGATAATTTTATATATACAGAAAAGGGCTTCTATGACACAAAGAATAATATTTCGCACTTTACAAAAAATTCGAGAATAGAACATGAAGACAGGGTCTTAAAAGCTGACAGCCTCTATTATAACAGGAAAACAGGCTTTGCATCTGCCACCAGGAATATCCAGATGAAAGATACCCTAAACGATACGGTAATTCGGGGAAATTATGCGGAGTATTTCCAGAATTTAGATTCTGCTTTTGTGGTAGATAGGGCTGTTGCCATTACCGAGGTCGAAAAGGATTCCTTGTATATTCATGGAGATACCTTATTGGTAACAGGCAAATCAGATAAAAGAATACTAAGGGCATACCGTCATGTAAAGTTCTTTAAAACCAACCTAAGGGGGAAATGCGACTCCATTCATTCTAACCAGGAAACCGGTTTAACGCAATTATTAAAAAACCCGGTATTATGGTCAGAAGATAGCCAGATCACCGGAGATACCATACATCTCATTTCCAATACGGTAACAGAGAAGTTAGACAGCTTAAAAGTACTGCGTAATGCCTTTATCATTCAAAAGGATTCTGCTGGTTTTAACCAAATAAAAGGCAGGGATATCTTAGGTAAGTTTGTTGATAACGACTTACAAGATGTTAATGTAATTGGCAATGGTGAAGTCATACAATATGTTCGGAATGATACCGATAATTCATTGATTGGTATTAATAAGACCACTTGCAGTTCGATTAATTTTACCTTAAAAAATGGCGAATTACAAACCACAACTTTTCTCACCAAACCTGAAGGTGCTACCTATCCGCCTTCACAATTTCCAGATAATGTAAGATTATTAAGAGGATTTATTTGGCGTGAAAAAGAAAAACCCCTTACCAAAGACGATATTTTTATAAAAGACGACGCTATAATCAAGGCCCCCGCTGCAGATCCGAATCAGAAAATGAAGGACGAAGAGGCTGAAATGAAAGCCAAATTCACCAAGATCCTACAAGAAGCCAAGGAGAAAAAAGAAGACTAGTTTTTATGAAAACCGATTTTTATAAATATCAAGCTCAAACCACGCCACATCCACTTGCATTAGAAATTTCCCATGCCAACGGTTGTTATATTTACGACAAAAACGGAAAAGAATATTTAGATTTTATTGCTGGCGTGTCTGCAAATAGCCTGGGGCATAATCATTCGGTGGTAAAAAAGGCGATCATCGATCAATTAGAGAAGTATACCCATGTAATGGTATATGGTGAGTTCATTCAAGAATCTCAGGTAGCATTATGTAAAATCATATGCGAACAACTACCTCCATCCTTGCAGTCCGTTTATCTTACAAACTCAGGTACTGAAGCTACAGAAGGTGCTTTAAAATTGGCAAAAAGATTTACAGGCCGCAGTGAAATTATCTCGGCGAAAAATGCCTATCATGGTAATACGCAAGGCGCCATGAGTGTTTGCGGTAATGAAAAGCAGAACAGGGCATACAGGCCATTGATACCAGGCATAAAGTTCATTGAATTTAATAATAACAACGATCTAAACAAGATCACTGATAAAACGGCTGCCGTTATTTTAGAAACTATACAGGGTGGCGCGGGATTTATTGTTCCAGAAAATGATTATTTGTTAAAGGTTAAAAATAAATGCAAAGAAGTTGGGGCACTATTAATATTAGATGAAATTCAGACAGGCATTGGAAGGACCGGCTCATTTTTTGGATTTGAAAACTATAATGTTATTCCCGATATCATTATTTTGGGTAAAGGTTTAGGCGGAGGTATGCCTATTGGTGCCTTTATAGCCTCCCGGGAAATGATGAGTGTTTTTAAGGAAAATCCGAAATTAGGCCATATTACTACTTTTGGCGGGCATCCTGTCATAGCGGCTGCCGCTTATGCGACAGTTAAAGAAATATTAAGTAGCGAATTAATGAAAGAAGCCCTGGAAAAGGAAAAATTATTTCGCAGGCTATTAATTCATGATAGCATACAAGAAATACGAGGAAAAGGTCTAATGCTTTCCCTTATCATGAAAACACCTGAAATGGCTTCCAAAATTATTCTTAAATCCCTTGACAAAGGCCTTATATTATTTTGGTTGTTGTTCGAAGGAAGGGCAATAAGAATTACACCTCCACTTACCATAACAGATGATGAAATCAAAAAGGGAGTATCGATGTTGCTGGAAGTCATGGACAACACTGGTAAATAACCTATCCAAAGGTTGATGATCCAAACTTTTTTAAAAGTTAATTAATGTTAACTTATACTAAATAAAAGTTAAACCGGTGCTTTTGAAGTAACAGAAGCTAAAAAACAGCCGTCTTTATAATATTAAGTTTAATCTAAATCTTTTTATTATGAAAAATCTAAAATTAGTTGCCTTGGCTTTTGCAATTTTTGCAACATCATTTTCATTCGCCACCACCTTAGAAGATAATCCCAACAGCGAACTCCGCGAGCAAATCGTTGAATTCTTAAACAATGCTGAAATCGAAATAGATACCAATGAGTTGATTGCCGAAGTTATATTTACCTTAAATAAAAATGGAGAACTAATTATCATAGATGTAACCACGAATGACGAAAGAGCAGAAAACTTCGTTAGAACGAACTTAGATCATAAAAAAGTTGGAACTACCCTAAGTTCTGTAGAAGGAAAAATTTATACGCTGCCCATTCGTATTGTTAAAGAAGGATAATATTGTATTATTAAACTATTATAAAGCCCCATTGGGGCTTTTATTGTTTTATCAGCTCGTCTAATAAGGTTCTCACCTTTTTGCTATTCCAATCGGCTGCACCTGTTTTCGAAATCACAATATTGCCTTTTTTATCTAATAAATAAGAAGTAGGTATACTGTTGGTTGTAAACTGCGGGGGCTCTTTAGTCAGCATGGTATATGTTGGCAGATCATAGTTATGCTTTAGGTAAAACTTTTCTACGATCTCTTTGCTTTCATTAGTAACAAAAACAAATTCAATTTTATCTTTATAGTCGTTGTATAACTCCTGTATCATGGGCATTTCGGCGCGGCAAGGCGGGCACCATGTGGCCCAAAAATTTACAAATACCACTTTGCCTTTGGCAGTTTCAAAATTTAGATCTTGGGTGGTTAAACCTTTTAACTTCCAATCATAATTCGCTACTGCTACCCTATCGTCTACACTTTCTACTGAAGGAGAAAATGCGAGTTGCCGCATAAACCATGCTCTTGTATTTGGATATATTACAAGTGCCAGGAGAATAAAAAATAAAATATTATAAATGGTGTTCTTTGTGATTTTCATAAAGCTTATTTTATGCTTTAGTTAGTTGTTTAAAAGATTACAAGCTTACAAAAATAGCTTACAACATCCTGTAACATTGGTGACACCCGTTTGTCAATAAAAAAAGCAGACCATAAGCCGGATTCTGTTCTTCTAAAAGAAGCCCTTATCATTTATCTACGTTATACATTACTATATAACTTTAGCTGTTTACCCCTTGGAATCGAGCGAGTAACCCTTTCCCGATAGCTATCGGGACTCCAATATACGTAACATTTCACCTCGTAGAGTTTACCTGATTTCACTACAGCCTAACTGTACATTCTTTCTGTTGCACTTGTCCTCAGCTTTCGCTGGACGGATGTTATCCGCTACGATACTCTTTGGTGTCCGGACTTTCCTTTCCAATATTAATCGGAACGATAAGGTGGTCTGCGGTGGCAAAAGTAATTTAAAATCTTGGGAAAGTTTTTTAAATATTTCATAAAAAAAATCCCACTCACCTAAAAGGGAGTGGGAAAATTGCTATGAAAAAGAAATATTACTGCACTATTAAATCCAGTAATACAATAGATATAACGCAGCATAAAAGTATTTATTGCCACTATTTATAATTTGTTTTAATAAAATTGAAATTAGTATCTATCTAACTGATTATTAGATTTTTAAAATTTAATATTGTTGATAAAAAATAAAAAAACCCACTCTAAAACTAGAGTGGGAAAATTGCTATGAAAAAGAAAAAGTTGTCAAGCCAGTGGCTCAACCCTACAAATATATAAATATAATTTGTAATAAATCCAAATAATATAAATAAAATGTCAATTTAACATTTTATTATACTTTAATTTTAAGAAAACATATCTTTTACCTTTTCAAAAAACGATTTATCTAAATTTGATGGCAATGGTTTAAATTGATCGTCATCCAACATTTTTTCAAAGTATGCTTTTTGTTCTTTAGACAAGTCCTGGGGAGTCCAAACATTTATATGGACCAATAGGTCGCCCTTGCCATAACCTTCTAAACTTGGTAATCCCTTCCCACGTAAGCGCAATATTTTACCAGATTGCGTTCCCGCATCTATTTTGATCCTTACTATTCCCGTTGATGTATCAATATCTTTACTTGCACCGAGAACAGCCTCAGGAATGCTTATATACATATCATAGTGGAGGTTATTGCCTTCACGTGTAAGCTTTTCATGAGGAATCTCCTGAATAACTACCAACAGGTCTCCGGAAATACCGTTGCCAGGCGCTTCATTACCTTTTCCGGCAACTTTCAACTGTACCCCGTCTACAACGCCTGGTGGGATCTTAATAGATACACTCTCTTCCTTAATGATCAAACCCTGGGCATTGGCACCTGCCGGCCTTTGATCTAACATCTCCCCTGCACCATGACATGTAGGGCAAGTTGTTGCCGTTTGCATTCGGCCCAAAATGGTATTCGTTATCCGGGTTACTTGTCCTTGTCCATTACACGAAGTACATGTTTTATACGTTACGCCTTTAGCTTGCACATGACGTTTCACTTTTACTTTTTTCTCAACACCATTGAGAATTTCTTCAAGTGTAAGCTTAACCCGTATCCTAAGATTACTACCTTTTACCCGTGCTCGCGAGCGGCCTCCGCCGCCTCCAAAACCAGAGAATCCACCACCAAAAGCACCGCCAAAGATATCACCAAACTGACTAAAGATATCTTCCATATTCATACCGCCACCACCGAAACCACCGGCTCCTCCTCCTTCAAAAGCAGCATGACCAAATTGGTCATATTTCGCTTTTTTATCAGGATTACTTAGCACTTCATAAGCTTCTGCTGCTTTTTTAAAATTCTCTTCGGCTACTTTATCATCAGGATTTTTATCGGGATGGTATTTGATAGCCATTTTCCGATAAGCTTTCTTTATTTCAGCCGACGACGCATTCTTAGAAATGCCTAATATTTCATAATAATCTTGTTTCATCTATACGGTATTATTGCCCAATAACTACTTTTGGAAAACGGATTATCTTATCACCCAATTTATATCCTTGCTCAACGACATCAACTATTTTACCTTTAAGCTTGTCTGAAGGCGCCGGGATCTGAGTGATCGCTTCATGAATTTCGGCATCGAATACATCTCCTTGTTTAATTTTAATTTGGGAAAGGCCTTTTTGTTTTAAAATAGTTCTTAACTTATTATTGATGAGTTCCATTCCTTTTAATAAGTTTTTGTCTTTGACTTTTTTGATTTCTGCCAAACCCCGATCGAAATCGTCTAAGATTGGCAGTAAAACTGTCATTAATTCCTGATTGGCTGTTTTGAACAGTTCAATTCTCTCTTTGGTAGTGCGCTTTTTATAATTTTCGAACTCTGCAAACAACCTTAAAAATTTATCCTTTTCTTGCTGCAATAATTCTTCTGCAGAAACTTCTGCTACCTCCTGCTCCACCTGTTCGGCCGATTCTGCATGGTTGGTTTCTTCCATATTTACTTCTTTGTTCTTATCCTTTTTACTCATGATCATGAATATTTTACATCACATTTTATGTTACAAAAGTATTGCCATTTATTCTAAAATGCCAAAATGTCACCAATAAATACCAAAATTCCCGCGAAAGCAGGAATTTAGATATTGTAAGCTTTCTTTTTAAATTAATCTACCCTAATAATTTTGGCTCCTATTGCCCTTAATCTTTCATCAATCCGTTCATAACCTCGGTCGATCTGTTCTATATTATGAATTGTTGAAGTCCCTTTGGCCGACAAGGCGGCAATTAACAAAGAGATTCCCGCTCTGATATCAGGGGAGGTCATCGTTGTAGCCGTAAGATTAGATTTAAAATTATGACCTATAACGGTCGCCCTGTGAGGGTCGCACAAGATGATCTTCGCACCCATATCAATTAATTTATCGACAAAGAACAAGCGGCTTTCGAACATTTTTTGATGTACCAAAACACTACCGTTGGCTTGGGTAGCAACAACTATGATCACACTTAATAGATCCGGTGTAAAGCCTGGCCAAGGAGCATCTGCGATGGTAAGAATTGATCCATCGATAAAGCTCTGAATGGTATATCCTTTTTTATGTTCGGGTATATAAATATCGTCTCCTTTTCTTTCTACGGTGATCCCTAATTTTCTAAAAACATTGGGGATCTGGCCTAAATCATCCCAACTTACATTTTTTATCGTCAGTTCACTTTTGGTCATTGCAGCAAGTCCTATCCAACTTCCTATTTCAACCATATCGGGAAGCATTTTATGTGTTGTACCCTTCAATGATTTTACGCCATCTATATGTAACATATTAGAACCAATACCAGAAATTTTGGCACCCATCCTATTGAGCATTTTACAGAGTTGTTGCAAATAAGGTTCACATGCCGCATTATAAATGGTGGTTTTGCCTTCTGCTAACACAGCGGTCATCACAATATTCGCAGTACCTGTTACCGAAGCTTCATCGAGTAACATATAAGTACCCTTTAATTTATCAGCTTCGACCCCGTAAAAATGATCTTCTTTATTAAATCGGAATTTTGCTCCCAATTTCATAAAGCCTTCGAAATGTGTGTCCAATCTTCTTCTACCTATTTTATCACCTCCCGGTTTAGGAATATAACCTTTACCGAAACGGGCTAACAAGGGACCAACGATCATAATAGAACCGCGTAAACCCTTTCCTTCTTCTTTAAATTGAGGAGATTCTAAATATTTTAAATTTATATCATCTGCCTGGAAAGTATAGGAACCGGGACCATTTTTTTGAATTTTAACACCTAAATTTTCTAATAAACTGATGAGTTTTACAACATCACGAATATCGGGAATGTTAGATATCGTTACTTTTTCGGGAGTTAATAATACAGCGCAAAGTATTTGTAATGATTCATTCTTAGCGCCTTGTGGAGTGATCTCACCATGAAGTTGATGACCTCCTTCTATTTTAAATGTAGCCATAAATGAAATAAAAATTTAGTGTTTATCGTTTTCTGCGGCCTTTATTCGATTTGGAAACTTGTTTTTTTCCAGCCGGTTTTTTTCTCAGCAGGTCCTTGGTTTCTGATAGCGTTTCTTCAGTGGGGTTAAGGTTGATTTTACCACCAGATAATTCTGCCAGGTGTTTAAAAATGACCCTATCTTCTACAGTATCTTTATTCCAATTCAAATAACATTTTTTCATATGATTGGCAATGGTATAGATAAGCGCTTCTTTTAGCTCTCCTTCTTCCCATGTCAATGCCGTATCGATCATGATCTGAATATTATTACCATAAAATTTATATTTAGAAGCAGACCTTGGATATGCCAAAGATTCTGGTTTGGCAGTTAATTCTTCCTTTGAAGGTGTTGGATAAGGACAATCTGCATCTAATTTAAAATCAGACATGATGAATAATTGATCCCATAATTTATGTTTAAAATCGGGCACATCACGCAAATGTGGCTGTAAATTACCCATCACATCGATAATGGCATTAGCCATTTCATTGCGCTCTTCTTTTGTAGGTAATTTTATACAGTGATTCACTAATTTCTGCACGTGCCGGCCATATTCCGGTATGATTAAATGCTCTCGGTCTGAATTATATTCTAAATCATACTCCATCATAAATATTTTAAATTTTATTTCTAGGCAAAGAAACAATTATATTTGCCCAAAACATAATGGTTTATCCCAAAATTTTAAGTTTTGCAAATTGCAAAAGTAGTTTTTTAGAGCCTACAGATTCAAATTTAATTTCGGCCTTTTTATTAGAGCCCGTTCCTTCCAGATGAATCACTTCTCCTTTTCCAAATTTAGCATGCTCAACCACATTACCAACAGCTATATTGCTATCGAACAGATTAGAACTTACGGCACTTACCTTTTTTAGATTTTTAGGGGTGCTTAACTGTATGGTCTTTGGTTTCTGTCTAAGCGTTGTTTTACCCGGGGCAGTAGGCTTTTTAAACCGAACCAGGTTTTTAGGTACACTGCCGAATATATCCTCATCGATAAACTTATTCATTCGAGGCGACGCTTTCGGTGCCAAATATTCTACAAACTTCTCATCAATTTCTTCTAAAAACCTACTTGGTTCACAATCGATTAACTTTCCCCATCTATAACGCGATTCTGCATAGGTTAAATAGGCTTGTTTTTCGGCACGTGTTAAGGCAACATAAAATAAACGCCTTTCTTCTTCCAATTCACTTCGCGTACTCATGCTCATGGCCGAAGGGAACAAGTTTTCTTCCAATCCGACGATATATACATACTTAAATTCCAACCCTTTGGCTAAATGAATGGTCATTAAAGATACACTATCTACATTCGATTTTTTTTCGTTATCAAAATCAGTGGCCAGGGCTACATCTTCCAGGAAAAAAGATAAAGA
>CBDUPN010000007.1:0-48575 GCA_965369125.1 uncultured Aureibaculum sp.
CTTAATGGAACAAGATTTAAGTAATTATAGGGAAGACTATCAAAAGGACGCGTTGCTGGAGCAAAATACTCCCGAAAACCCCATGGAACTGTTTAGAGACTGGTTTTTGGGTGCTGATGAATCAGAGCATGTTTCGGAAGCTAACGCAATGAATATAGCAACTTTAGGCTTAGATGGTTTTCCTAAAAACAGAATGGTCTTACTTAAAAAATTTACTTGGGAAGGTTTTGTATTCCATACCAACTATAATTCAGAAAAAGGAAAGGCCCTATTTAAAAACCCTAAAGTATGTTTATCCTTTTTCTGGCATGCACTCGAACGGCAAATAATTATAAAAGGTGTTTCAGAAAAACTTGCTGAAAACTTGTCTGACGGCTATTTCGAAACGAGACCTGATGGTAGTAAACTTGGAGCATGGGCCTCTCAACAGAGCAAGGTTGTATCCTCAAGAGAGGAGCTTGATGAAAAATTACGTTTTTACGAAAAAAAATTTCAAGGAACAGAAATACCAAGGCCACCTTATTGGGGTGGCATTATGGTAAAACCTGTAAGCATTGAGTTCTGGCAAGGTAGGCCAAATAGAATGCATGATCGAATTATTTATACTTTACAGCCCGATTTTAATTGGAAAAAAGAACGCCTGTCTCCATGAAAATTTACTTATATTTGAATTAATTAATTTCTGATTAATTAACTATAAAACCAACCATTAGTTAATGAAAACATTATACATTGTCAGACATGCCAAATCTTCGTGGGAGTATTCGCATGTTAGAGATATCGACCGGCCTTTGAAAGAACGAGGGATAAATGATGCTTATTTAATTTCTGACGTGATGAAACAAAAAGTGAAATGCCCAGATATTTTTGTTTCAAGTTGTGCCAACAGAGCATTGCACACTGCCATGATATTTAGTTATACCTACAATTTCCCATTGGCAAACATGAAAATAAGTAAATCGCTCTATAGTTTTAGTGACGGATATTTGATAAAAACCGTAAAAGCATTGGATGATGGCTTTGAGTCTGCTATTATTTTTAGTCATGATCATGGGATCAGTACTTTCGTAAATAAATTCGGAAGTCAGCCCATTAGTCATGTACCTACATGTGGCGTTGTAGGAATCCAATTCGAAGACGAGCACTGGAAAAACGTTAAAAAAGGCAAAACCTTTTTAGTAGAATTCCCAAAATATCATAAATAACAAATACTTTTGATTTGGACATAAAAAAATATGCAGCCATAGACATTGGTTCCAATGCTATAAGGTTACTGGTAGCAAATGTTATCTCGAAGGATAATTTTCCTACACAATATCGAAAATCTTCACTTGTAAGGGTTCCAATAAGATTGGGGGCCGACTCATTCACTTCCGGTGTTATATCAAAAAACAATATAATACGCATAACGGACGCTATGCAAGCTTTTAAATTATTAATGAGCGTTCATGGTGTTGAAAAATTTAAGGCTTGCGCAACCTCTGCAATGCGTGAGGCGAGCAACGGAAAAACCGTCATAGAGACCATTTTAAAAAAAACAGGAATTAAAATAGATATAATAGATGGTAAAACCGAAGCAGCCATCATATCTGCAACAGATTTAAATGAGATCATCTTGGGAGACGACCCATACTTGTATGTAGATGTGGGTGGTGGTAGTACAGAATTTACCTTTTTCGATAAAGGTAAAATGGTTACCTCAAGATCTTTTAAACTGGGTACCGTCAGGTATGTTGATAAAAAAACTAATAAAGTAATTTTAGATAAACTAGAAGCATGGATTACCGATATTAGTAAAGATTTTAAAGGAATCTCCTTGATTGGATCGGGAGGTAATATCAATAAGATATTTAAAATGTCTGGCCAGCCTTTAGGTAGGCCCCTATCATATGTATATATGAAGGCCAACTACGAATTCCTTAAAAAAATGTCTTATGAAGATAGAATAACAGAGTTGGGTTTAAATCCTGATAGGGCTGACGTAATATTGCCTGCGAGTAAAATTTACTTAAGGGCTATGAAATGGAGCCGCGCAGACAAAATTTATGTGCCTAAAATAGGATTGTCTGACGGGATTATTAAAGGTCTACATCTGGGTACATTAAAGTAAGTATTTCCATAATATCCTCAGTCCTACAAAAGCAATTAATAATGCCGTTAATCTCTTAATAATAAAAGGGGATATTGATGTTGCACTCAATCTAGATCCAATTTGACCTCCAATAAGAACCGTTAACATTAATGTTATGGCTAAAGTAGGTTCGAAATGAAAATCCGGATTTTGAAACTGACCTAATAATCCTGCAATCGAATTTACCAGAATAAAAAAACTTGCAGTCGCTGCAATTCTCTTTGGCGTATCCCATTTCGTAAGATGTAAAATAGGGGCTAAAAATATACCTCCACCAATACCAACCATGCCCGAAATAAATCCAATAAAACCTCCGATAACTCCATCTTTAAATATAGATTGACGATTCGATTTTTTTGGATGTTCAACAATATATTTTGAAATCCACATGGTGATGGCAGCAACAAGCAAGGTAATACCCAATAAAATAAAAAAGAAAGTCTGGCCAATTTTTAAATAGCCCCCTAAGAAAGCCATTGGTACACTTAACAAAGCTAAAGGAATAACCTTTTTCCAGTTATAATGCTTGTTTTTTGCGTAAAAATAGGTGCCGCCAGACACTACAACTATGTTACATAATAAGGCTATGGCTCTGAATTGTATAAAACTTAATCCTGTTAAAGCGAGTACCGCCAGATAGCTTGATCCTCCTCCAAATCCAACAGAAGAATAAAGCGTTGCAATTAAAAAAAACAAAATTATGATAGCCCAGTTATCAATAATAACTTTTATGAACTCAGAAAATTCAATCATCTATTATGTAAAGTTTCAAAGATAGAGATTATTAAGTATTGCTTGTAAATTAAAATATTTAAAACTTATTATAATATTAAGTATGTTTTTAATAATTCTAATTTATAAATTATATGTTTATATTGCTTAACGAACGAACTTGAACCACAAATTTCTACGATGGCTACAAAAGATCCGAAGAAATACTGGAAGAAAAACTTAAAATATTTAACCATTTTACTGTCAATATGGTTCATGGTTTCTTATGTTTTTGGTATTATTTTGGTCGAACAACTCAACACAATAAAATTTTTTGGGTTTAAACTTGGTTTTTGGTTCGCACAGCAAGGTTCTATTTACGTATTTGTTATTTTAATTTTTGTCTATATCAGGCTCATGAACCGTTTGGATAATAAATATAACTTAGACAAATAAGCAATGGATTTACAAACCTGGACCTGGATTTTAGTAGGAATAACCTTTACCCTTTATATAGCCATTGCCATTTGGTCTCGAGCTTATTCTACCGGAGAATTTTATATTGCCGGTAAAGGGGTACACCCAATTGCGAATGGCTTGGCAACCGCTGCCGACTGGATGTCTGCTGCCTCTTTTATTTCAATGGCAGGATTGATTTCTTTTAGCGGTTATGATGGTTCGGTTTATTTAATGGGCTGGACAGGTGGTTATGTTTTATTAGCTCTGTTATTAGCGCCCTATTTACGAAAATTCGGCAAGTTTACCGTCCCTGATTTTATTGGAGATAGATACTATTCTAATACGGCACGTATCGTTGCTGTCACATGCGCTTTAATAGTCTCATTTACTTACGTGGCTGGTCAGATGAGAGGTGTAGGCCTGGTATTTTCAAGGTTTCTTGAAGTAAATATCGATATTGGCGTACTGATGGGAATGTTTATCGTACTTTTTTACGCTGTACTTGGCGGAATGAAAGGCATCACCTATACTCAAGTTGCACAATATTGCGTATTGATTTTTGCATTTATGGTTCCCGCTATTTTTATCTCCATTCAAATGACGGGCCACGTTATTCCTCAACTAGGTTTCGGAAGTTCGGGTGCAGATGGGATTTATTTGTTAGATAAACTCGACGGATTGCATCAGGAGCTCGGTTTTCATGAATATACATCTGGAAGTAAATCTAAGTTAGATGTTTTATTCATTACAGCCGCCTTAATGGTTGGAACCGCAGGATTACCGCACGTAATCGTCCGTTTTTTTACAGTTAAAAAAGTGAGTGATGCACGGAAATCAGCGGGCTGGGCATTGCTCTTTATTGCAATCCTATATACAACAGCTCCTGCGATAGCAGTTTTTGCAAGAACAAACATGATAGAAACTGTGAGTGACAAGAAATATGAAGAAATGCCCCAATGGTTTAAAAAATGGGAACTCACTGGATTAATATCTTTTGATGATAAGAATAATGACGGACTGGTGCAATATGTAGGTGATAAGAATAGAAATGAATTAACAATTGACCCTGATATTATGGTACTTGCGAATCCTGAAATTGCGAGATTGCCAAATTGGGTTATTGCATTAGTAGCAGCAGGTGGTTTGGCAGCTGCATTATCAACTGCAGCCGGATTATTATTGGTAATATCCTCATCTGTTTCTCATGATATCATTAAGAAAATCATCAATCCGAATATAACAGAAAATGGAGAATTGATAGCTGCCCGCTTATCGGCCGTTGTCGCTGTTATTATAGCAGGATGGTTTGGCATTAACCCGCCGGATTTTGTCGCTGCAACTGTGGCACTGGCTTTTGGATTAGCAGCCGCCTCCTTTTTCCCTGCTATTATTTTAGGCATTTTTTATAAGCGGATGAATAAAGAAGGAGCCGTCGCAGGAATGATCGTCGGCATATTACTTATGTTATTCTATATGATGAAATTTAAATTCGACTGGTTTGGCGGAGGTTCTAAAGATGATTGGTGGTTTGGTATATCGCCGGAAGGATTTGGTACAGTCGCAATGTTTATTAACTTTATGGTTTCGTTAATTATTTCATTTTTTACACCTGCACCGCCAAAAGAAGTGCAATTAATTGTAGACAATATAAGGATCCCATCGGGTTCAAATAAACCCATAGATCATTAAATTAAACATTATGAGCAATTACCATATCAAACATTTAGAAGAATATTATCAGGTCTATAGAAAGTCGGTAAGAAATCCTGAAAGTTTTTGGGAAGAAATCGCTGAAGAACACTTTATTTGGCGAAAACGATGGCATAATGTACTGAGCTGGGATTTTAAAAAACCGGAGATCAAATGGTATGAGGGTGCACAACTTAATATAACTGAAAACTGCATAGATAGGCATTTGCGAACTCGGGGAGATAAAACGGCCATTTTATTCGAACCCAACGATACAACGGAAAAAGTGCAACATATTACATACCGGCAGTTATATCAACGGGTAAATAAATTTGCGAATGTGCTTAAATCAGAGGGAATTAAGAAGGGAGACAGGGTTTGCATTTATTTACCGATGATACCAGAATTGGCAATTTCTTTGTTGGCATGTGCCAGAATTGGCGCTATTCACTCCGTTGTTTTTGCAGGGTTTTCATCAAAAGCACTGGCTACCCGAATTAATGATTGCGACTGTAAAATGGTGGTCACTTCGGATGGATCTTACAGGGGATCAAAAACAATTGATCTTAAAGGTATTGTTGACGAGGCCTTAGAATCGAGCCCTTGTGTTGAAACGGTGTTAGTGGCTAAACGCACCCATTCAGAAATAAAAATGAAGGCAGGCCGCGATAAATGGCTACAGCCATTATTAGACAATGCCTCTATTGATTGTGAACCTGAAATCATGAATGCCGAAGATCCATTATTCATTTTGTATACATCAGGTTCAACAGGAAAACCAAAAGGTATGGTTCATACCACAGCAGGGTATATGGTATATACCGCTTATACTTTTAAAAACGTGTTTCAATATAGGGAAGATGATATATATTGGTGCACCGCAGATATCGGATGGATTACGGGACATAGTTATATAGTTTATGGTCCATTGGCAAATGGAGCTACAACAGTAATGTTCGAAGGAGTACCAACATATCCCGATTGGGGCCGGTTTTGGGATATCGTTCAAAAACATAAGATCACCCAGTTTTATACTGCACCAACGGCCATACGTGCGATCGCCAAAGAAAATCTCGATTTTGTTGAGAAATACGACCTTTCATCGCTCAAAGTACTAGGTACTGTTGGAGAACCTATCAATGAGGAAGCCTGGCATTGGTATAATGATAATATTGGCAAAAAGAAGAGCCCCATAGTGGATACCTGGTGGCAAACCGAAACAGGAGGTATTATGATCACGCCTATTCCTTTTGCCACACCTACGAAACCGACCTATGCGACTTTACCGTTTCCCGGTATTCAGCCGGTATTGATGGATGAAAACGGGCAAGAAATCAAAGGAAACCAGGTTGATGGCCGTCTGTGTATAGCGTTCCCTTGGCCGGCAATTGCTCGGACTATTTGGGGAGATCACGAGCGATATAGAAATACTTACTTTACTGCTTTTGAAAACAAATACTTTACCGGTGATGGCGCCTTGCGCGACGAAGTAGGCTATTACAGAATTACAGGTAGGGTTGATGATGTGATCATTGTTTCCGGGCACAATTTAGGAACCGCCCCCATTGAAGATGCAATTAACGAACATCCGGCTGTGGCCGAATCAGCTATCGTTGGTTTTCCTCATGATATCAAAGGAAGTGCTTTATACGGCTTTATAATTTTAAAAGAAACAGGAGAATCACGTGATCATAATAATCTGAGGAAAGAGATCAATCAGATGATCACAGAACATATTGGCCCTATTGCCAAATTGGATAAAATGCAATTTACCAAGGGTTTACCCAAAACACGATCTGGAAAGATCATGCGAAGAATTTTGAGAAAAATTGCTTGTAATGACACTAGTAACCTAGGTGATACTTCAACCTTATTAAATCCGGAGGTTGTTCAAGACATTATGGATAATGTATTATAAATAATTAAAATGACAAGAATAATAAAAGGTATATTAGTTTGTGCTTTATTAATAAATTGCAATACATGGGCTCAAGAACTTAGCTTCGAAGAATACAATCCTAAATCGACACTAGTTGTTCCGGGCAGTATTGTAAAAAAAGCAAAATTTCCATTTATCGATGTGCATGGCCATCAATATAATATGCCAGCCCAAGATCTGAACCCTGTAGTTCAAGCTATGGACACGCTAAATATGGCCATTATGGTGAATTTAAGTGGTAGGTCGGGCGAACAATTACAACAATCTGTAAAAAATATAGCTGACCATTTCCCCAATAGGTTTGTAGTTTTTGCCAATGTTAATTTCGATGGTGTTGGCACCACAGGCTGGGCGAAAAACGCGGTAAGTCAGTTGCATGAAGATGTTAGAAATGGCGCCAGAGGATTAAAAATTTATAAAAGCCTCGGCATGCGTAATAAGGATAGTGAAGGAAACAGGATTGCCATTGATGATGAGCGTTTAGAACCTATTTGGGAATTATGTGGTGAGCTAGGCGTTCCGGTATTGATCCATGCCGCAGATCCAAAACCTTTTTGGGATGATTTTGATGGTGATAATGAACGCTGGCTGGAACTAAAAACACATCCAAGAAGGAAAAGAAGTGCTACAGATCCTGTTCCTTGGGAGCAAATAATACAAGAACAACACAACATGTTCAAAAAACACCCGAAAACTCAATTTATCAATGCACACATGGGCTGGTATGCCAATGATCTCGGTAAATTAGGCACATTAATGGATGAGATGCCCAATATGCATGTAGAAATTGGTGCTATTATAGCCGAACTTGGAAGACAGCCAAGGTTCGCCAAAGCTTTCTTTATAAAGTATCAGGATAGGATCTTATTTGGAAAAGACAGTTGGAAGCCCGAAGAATTTCCCACTTATTTTAGAGTATTAGAAACGGCTGATGAGTATTTTCCTTACCATAAAAAGTATCATGCATATTGGGCAATGTATGGCCTTGATCTTCCTGATGAAGTGCTGAAAAAAGTGTATTTTAAAAATGCATTGAAACTAATACCTGGTTTGGATAAAAATTTGTTCCCGAATTGATATATATTTCCATAGATCAGATTTATTTTATTTAAAAATCTTATTGCCATTTAACAATGCACACAATGAACATGCAACCGCTTCTAGACAATTTGGGTAAATATATTAGCTTAAGTGTAGAAGAAGAAAATAATTTACGGTCGAAAGTAAAGTATAGGAAGTATTTAAAAAATCAGTACTTGGTTCAGGCTGGCGATGTTTGCCGTTATACCAGCTATGTAATTTCAGGTTGTACCAAAACATTTTTTATAGATGATGAGGGGCAAGAGCATATTGTGATGTTCTCGGCTGAGGATTGGTGGTCCTCGGATATAGCGAGTTTCATTACACAAACACCTGCTGATTTTAATATCCAAAGTATAGAAAACACAGAGGTTATTCAATTTTCATATGAAAATATGGAACAACTTTATACGGAAATACCAAAACTCGAAAGGTATTTCAGAAAGATCATCGAAAGGGCATTTGTAGCTTCACAAAAAAGAATTATAAGAAATTTTAGTATGACAGCTAAAGATAGATATCTTATTTTCAAGGAAAGCTATCCCAATTTGGAACAACGCATTCCACAATATATGATCGCCTCCTATTTAGGAATCACTAAAGAATTTCTTAGTAAAATTAAAAGTCAATTATTGTTAAAATAGTAACATATTAATCTAGTTTAATATTTTTTAATAATCTAGTTCATTTTATTCGTTAGTATCAGTTCTTAAATTTGTATCATATTTAATAAACAATTAAAAAAACTTAAAAATGAAAAAATTTATAACGGCCTCAACGGTAATTTTAGTAGCATTTATTGCATTTTCTTTTACTAGTTTAGAGACAATAACTAAGGAAGTAAAAATTGATAAAAGTAAAGTCATATGGAAAGGGTATAAAGTAACTGGTTCTCATGAAGGAACCATAGCAATCCAATCTGGTACTTTAAAATTTGAAGCTGACGTATTAGTAGGTGGTGAATTTGTTATTGATATGACGTCTATCACGAATGCTGATCTACAAGGTGAGTATAAAGATAAATTAGAAGGTCATTTAAAATCTGACGATTTCTTTGGTGTCGAAAAATTTCCAACCGCAACACTGGTTTTTAAAAATGTTGAAGTGGCTGGTAAGAATTCGTACAAAGTAACCGGTGACCTAACCATCAAAGGAAAAACGAATCCTGTAACTTTTGACTTTTCTGTTTATGGCAGCAAAGCAAATGCTACTTTAAAAATAGATAGATCTAAATACGACGTTAAATATGGTTCATCCAGTTTCTTTGATAATTTAAAAGACAAAGTAATTTATGATGAGTTCGATCTTATATCGGATTTAGAATTTTAGGTAAATAATTAAAAAAAACCGCCAATTGGCGGTTTTTTTTTGTGCTATAAAGGAATATTTCCATGTTTTCTCTTAGGCCTATCAACTTGTTTCCCTTCCAGAACCTGAAATGCCTTTATCAATTTTCTCCTTGTGTTTTTTGGATAAATAACCTCATCAATAAAACCACGTCTTGCAGCCCTGTACGGATCGGCAAATTTAAATGCATACTCAGCCTCCTTTTCCTTCCATTTTGCTTCCGGATCTGCTGCACTTTTTATTTCATTCTTGAAAATGATTTCAGCAGCCCCTTTTGCCCCCATTACGGCAATTTCTGCCGTAGGCCAGGCAAAGTTCATATCTGCCCCAATATGTTTTGAGTTCATCACATCATAAGCCCCTCCATACGCTTTACGTGTAATTACCGTTATTTTTGGTACCGTAGCTTCGCTTAATGCATATAATAATTTTGCGCCGTTCGTAATAATACCATTCCATTCCTGGTCTGTCCCAGGTAAAAATCCAGGTACATCAACCAATACCAGTAAAGGAATATTAAAACAATCGCAGAATCGTGTAAATCGCGCTCCCTTTACAGAACTCTTTACATCTAAACAACCTGCTAACTGCATTGGCTGGTTGGCAACAATACCAATGCTCCTTCCTGCAATCCTGGCAAAACCAACAATGATATTTTCGGCAAAATCTTTATGAATTTCAAAGAATGAATCATCGTCTATGATACCTTTTATAACATCGTGCATATCATAAGGCTTATGCGTATCTTCTGGAATTAGACCTATTAAATGTTCTCTTAATTCATTTCCTATTTCATAAGGTACTTTTTTGGTGGTTTCCCTATTATTTTGGGGCATATAACTCAACAATGTTTTAACATCTTCCAAACATTGAATATCGTTTGCTGAAGTGATATGTGTTACCCCTGATTTAGTTGAATGCGCACTGGCACCTCCTAATTCTTCTGCCGTTACTTCTTCGTTAGTTACTGTTTTAACAACGCCCGGGCCGGTTACAAACATATAGCTCGTATCTTCAACCATAATGGTGAAATCGGTCATTGCAGGAGAATAAACAGCACCGCCAGCGCAAGGACCCATAATGGCGGAAATTTGCGGAATAACTCCTGATGATTGTACATTTCTATGGAAGATATCTGCATAACCTCCTAAAGATCTAACTCCTTCTTGTATTCTCGCACCACCCGAATCATTCAATCCAATACAGGGGGCGCCTACCTTTACAGCCTGATCCATCACTTTACAAATTTTTTCAGCATGGGTTTCTGATAAGGCTCCTCCAAAAACAGTAAAATCCTGAGCAAAAACATATACCAGCCTGCCATCTATCATCCCATATCCGGTAACAACACCATCTCCAAAATAAATTTCATTTTCCATACCAAAATCGGTAGTTCTATGCGTTACTAAAACGCCCATTTCTTCAAAAGAACCTTCATCTAAAAGATATTCGATGCGTTCGCGCGCTGTTAGCTTTTTCTTGGCGTGTTGTTTTTCTATTCGTTTTTCACCACCACCTAAATAAGCCAATGCCAACCTTTTATCGAGCTGTTCAATTTTTGAATCCATATGTCTTTTCATAATACTTCTATTTATAGGTGATTAAGCAAAAGGTACTCTTAGTTGTTTTTGATCCTCTTTATAAATTTTTAGAGCTAATGTCGCCGCTACTTTGGCTTCTTCTTCTAAATTGGCTTTTAAAGCTTCGGGAGAATAGTAATTCTTAACAAAATGTGTATCAAAATTTCCTGACCGGAAAGCTTCATGCTCACAAACATACTTTCCAAACGGCAAAGTAGTCTGAACACCTTCGACAATATAATTGTCAATGGCTTTGATCATTAATTGTATAGCTTCTTCGCGGGTTTTCCCATAGGTAATTAATTTAGATAACATCGGATCATAATAAATCGGAATATCCATTCCTTCTTCAAATCCGTTATCTACACGTATATTCTCTCCTTCAGGTAATGTATAGGTATCTAATCGACCAACACTTGGTAAAAAATCATTTAATGGGTCTTCTGCATACACCCTTAATTCTAAAGCATGACCCTTTATTTTGAGATCTTCCTGTTTTATCTGGAGTTCTTCACCCCGGGCAATTCTTATTTGTAATTCTACCAGATCTACCCCGGTGATCAATTCTGAAACAGGATGTTCTACTTGCAAGCGTGTATTCATTTCTAAGAAATAGAAATTATGATCGGCATCCAATAAAAACTCAACGGTACCCGCACCTAAATAATCACATGATCTTGCAACATTAATAGCCGCTTGTCCCATTTTTTCACGAATTTCAGGTGTTAATACAGAAGAAGGGGCTTCTTCAATCACCTTTTGATGACGACGTTGTACACTGCATTCCCTTTCGAAAAAGTGCAACACATTTCCATGACTATCTGCTATGACCTGTATTTCGACATGCCTTGGAGAAGTGACATATTTTTCGACAAATACCGATCCATCACCAAATGCCGAAGTGGCTTCGCTAATAGCACGTTTCATTTGTTCTACAACATCCTTCTCCTTTTCAACGATACGCATACCTTTTCCCCCACCTCCTGCAGCTGCTTTTATTAAGATCGGAAAGCCAATTTCCTTTGCAATTTCTAAAGCTTCCTTAGGATCTGTTATGGCCCTGTCAATTCCTGGAACCATAGGAATATCGTAATTTTTAACGGCATCCTTCGCTGCCAATTTATCACCCATCATTCTAATGGCCTTTGATCGTGGACCGATAAAGATGATATTATTTTTTTCAACTTCTTCGGCGAAATTAGCATTTTCGCTTAAGAAACCGTATCCGGGGTGGATACCATCCACATTTAATTCTTTGGCTATTTTAATAATTTTTGAACCTAATAAATAGGATTTGTTTGAAGGAGGTTCTCCTATACAAACAGCTTCATCTGCAAATCTTACATGTGGTGCATTCCTGTCTGCTGTTGAGTATACCGCCACCGTTTTAATACCCATTTTCTGTGCGGTTTTCATTACCCTAATAGCAATTTCACCACGATTTGCGACTAAAATTTTTTTCATATTAAAATTCTTATTTCCGATTATCCCAAATACTATCGTTAGAAAATCTGTTTAATTTAATTCCAAGTACTTTTTACCTAAATTCAAGACGACAATTTGAAATTATTCAAATTCAATTAATAAATGATTTTTATCTATCGCTTCTCCTTTGGAAACAGAAACTGATTTAATAATACCATCACGAGGGGAAACAATTACATTTTCCATTTTCATGGCCTCTAAAATTAATAAGGCATCGTTTTCTTTAACTTCCTGGCCCTTTTCAACATGAATATCCAATATTAATCCGGGCATGGGTGCTTTTATAGAATTAACATGTTTTGAACTTCCAAAAGTAAATCCCAATTTTTTAATAAGAAGATCTAGTGGCGTTGATATATCAACATCATAAGTGTGATTATTAATTTTAATGGTATATTTTCTCTTATTAAAGTCAGATGCAACTAATTCTGCTTTAAAAGGCCTATTGTTCTGTAAAATGTGATATTTTGAATTTGATAATTTTTCAGCATCTAAATTTTTAATTTCATTATCCGAAATATCAAAATCTAAAGCGTTGTTGACTTTTACTTTAAAATTACTACCCATGGCCATTATTATTTATTAGATAAATTAATATTGTTGATACCAAAAAACTTTTGCAACCATCTAAATTAATGGAATGGCATTTAAAAGGATTATCAAAATTATATAATAAAAGCTTTCATAAACATGAGGTTAATCATATTTTGATATTTTTTTTTAAATTTTGAAATTAGAATTATCCCTACAAAATTTAGTAGCCTGAAGCTTATACAATACGCTTATAAAATGTGAAATAAAAGTAGTTTCATTAAAATGTAAAACCTCTAAATCTAATGTTTTATATTAATCAAAATAACTAAAAGTGTCGCCATTTTTTATAACTAATAGTGATTCATAAATTAATCGAATTACATTCTCGACATCATCCCTATGAACCATTTCTACAGTAGTATGCATGTATCTTAAGGGTAGTGATATCAGGGCGCTGGCAACACCAGAATTGCTATAAGCAAATGCATCAGTATCTGTACCGGTTGCCCTTGACAAGGCAGATCGTTGAAATGGAATTTTGTGTTTTTCGGCCGTTTCGGTAATAAGATCGCGTAATTTTTGATGCACCGCCGGAGCGTAGGCGATTACAGGACCATTGCCATTTTCGCAATGACCATTGACCTTTTTTTCAATCATAGGCGTAGTGGTATCATGAGTTACATCGGTAACTATGGCTGCATTTGGTTGAATTCGCTCGGCGATCATCTGTGCTCCCCTCAAGCCAATTTCTTCCTGCACTGCATTTACTATATACAAGCCAAATGGTAATTTCTTTTTGTTTTCACTTAGTAATCGTGCAACTTCAGCGATCATAAATCCACCCATTCGATTATCCAGGGCCCTACACACAAAATTGTTCTTATTCAGTATATGAAATTCATCAGGATAAGTAATTACACAGCCTACGTGCACGCCCAGCTTTTCGACTTCTTCTTTCGTTTTACAACCTACATCAATAAAGATATTATCTAGTTTCGGAGGTTCTTCTTTTGCCTTATTTCGGGTATGGATAGCCGGCCAACCAAAAACACCTTTCACAATTCCTTTTTTAGTGTGGATATTAACTATTTTACTAGGTGCGATCTGATGGTCTGAACCACCATTTCTAATAACATATATAAGTCCATTATCCGAAATATAATTTACATACCATGAAATCTCATCAGCATGCCCCTCTATGACTACCTTATACTTCGCTTTTGGATTAATAACACCTACAGCAGTTCCATAAGTATCTGTAAAAAATTCATCGACATAAGGTTCCAAATAAGCCATCCATAATTTTTGCCCATCCCATTCGTAACCGGTAGGAGAAGCATTATTCAAATATTTTTCAAGAAATAATAAAGATTTTTTATTCAAAATTTTCTTCGTTGCCATAATTGATTTTATTTTTCTGTAAGGTTATAATTTATACCAAAATTAACGTTTATATTTTATATGCTATGAAACTAATATGGTAATTTTACATGCTTAAAAATCGAATTTAGAATTCTTAGTTTTAAATGAAAAGATTTATTCTTATAACTTTAATGCTTTTGTCCTTAATAACAACTGCCCAGGATGGTGTAAAAAAAGACACCATTATTGATGATTTCATTGTTATTAAAGGTGATTCCGTTCATTTTACCCTAGATGAAGTCATTGTTTTACATAAACTTGATTTTAAAACAACTAAAGAAAAAAGATATTACTACTGGTTTCTTAAGAAAGTACATAATGCTTATCCATATTCAAAATTGGCAGCAGAACGGTTGATACAATTAAATGAACAACTTGCCCAGATACGTTCTAAAGGTAAACGTAAAAGACATACGAAAAAAATGCAAAAGTATATGGAGAATGAATTTACTGAGGAACTTAAAAAAATGACCCGTACCGAAGGTAAAATACTTATTAAATTATTACACCGGCAAACAGGATTAACTGCCTTTGACCTTGTTAAAGAATATAGAAGTGGCTGGAAGGCTTTTTGGTATAATACCACTGCAAACATATTTAAATTGTCATTAAAAGACGAATATCACCCTGAAAGCGAGCCCCTTGACTTCCTTATTGAAGACATTCTTCAGCGTTCATTTATTAACGGAAGCCTGGAAGAACAAAAAGCCAGACTACCTTTCGATTATTTTGAGATATCCCCTAAGTGGAAAGACATAGATGTTGTAGAAGTTATTAACAGCAGGAATAAATAAAGAAGTGGCTTTTAGAATGATTTGGTTAAAGCTATGTTAAAATACGATTACCTGTTAAACCATATGAATTTAGTAAAGTCAAAATGATATAAAAACTCTTAAATATATTAAATTTTAAATTATGAAAAAATTATTAATCATGAGCGCAATGGTTCTAATTACGACTGCCTCATTTAGTCAAGAACAACCAAAACGTGGAAGACAGCACGACATAACACCCGAACAACAAGCAGAGTTACAAACAAAAAAAATGACCCTTGAGCTTGAGTTAACAGAAAAGCAGCAGGAACAGATCCTCGCCATTAATACAAAAAATGCTTTAGAACGAAAACAACAAATGGAGAAGCATAGGGCTGCACGTGTAAAAGGAGAAAAATTAAGCAGCGAGGACGCTTTTCAAATGAAAAAAGAAAGATTGGATAAACAAATTGCCCATCAAAAAGAATTAAAAAAGATTTTAAATGAGAAACAATTTGAAAAATGGACAAAGGCTAGAAAATCCAAAGCCCATAAAATGAGAAAAAATAGTGATGGGCGTAAAATGAATCGTAAAAATAGATCAGAAATAAAAAAGTCCTAGGTTGAAAGAAAAAAAACGGCTCATAAGCCGTTTTTTTTTATCTCAGATATAATTTTTGACCAATAGATAATTCATTGCTCTTTAAACCATTTAACCATTTTAACCGGTCTACAGTTAAATTATAATTTTTAGCAATTGAATACAGCGTATCGCCTTGGGATACTACAATATAATTATCCTTATTAAAAGTTTCATCAGATTTTTTTACAACTGTACCGCCATATTTAAAATCATTACCAAAATCATCATAATTATATAATTCGTAGGTTTCAATAAGGTTTATTAGTTTATGTGGATATTTTGGATCTGTGGCATAACCCGCTTTTTTTAAGCCCCTCGCCCAACCTTTATAATCAGACAGTTTTAATTCAAACAAGCCGGCATACCTATTGCGTTCAAATAAAAATAATGAATGGTCTCTAAACGAAGATAATGGATGTTCATATTTTCTAAAGCACTCCTGCCTCGCATCATCGTCGTGATGCAATCTTTTTCCTTCCCAGCTGCTATGACATTTAACACCAAAATGATTATTTCCCTTAACCGCTAACCTGCTTCTACCACTATTGGATTCGAGAATGCCTTGTGCCAGCGTAATACTTGCTGGAATTTGATAAGCCAGCATTTCTAAAATTGCAATATCATTGTATTCTTCAATATAGGCTAATGTACTCTCGTTTAAATTTGGCTTTCTGTTCTTTAAATCATGTAATACCGCGTCGGCCTGTTCCACCCTTTGTATTTCAACCGGTATCGGCGTTTTTGTCACTGTTCTTTTAGTGTACGTATTGGTTGTGTTTTTTGAAGGTGAATGAGTCTTTGATACTCTTTTTTGAGAACCACAACTAGTTAAAAAGATCAGCGTTATTAGAATTAATGCTGCATTTAATTGTTTCATTTCTTAATTTATTAACGGCAACCCCTTTTGTTGCAATTTTACATTCATGCCTTGTATTCCTTGTAAACCTCCTGTATGAATTATTAATATTTTAGCATTTCTTTTGAAATGATCTTTCTTCATCATGTCAATAATACCATATAACATTTTACCGGTATAAATAGGATCCAATGGAATTTCAGTTTCTAACTTAAACTTATTGATAAACGTAATTAGTTCATTATTTATTTTACCATAACCACCAAAATGATAATCATTGATTAGACGCCAATTCTTATTTGATTTAGTGTATTTCTTGATCTCATCATTTAAAAAGTCTCCTTTTAGCGCGGGAAAGCCAAGTACTTTTTGGTGATCCAAAGCCGAATTGATCAAACCTGAAATGGTGCCTCCTGTACCAACAGCTACACAAATATAATCAAAGAATTGATCGTCTTTTGTCAAAATTTCCTCACATCCTTTGATGGCTAAAGCATTCGTTCCCCCCTCAGGTAACAGGTAAAAATTACCAAATTCCTGTTTAAGTTTATCTAAAAAATAAGTTTCGTTCTTCTGTCTGTACAAGGCTCTTGAGATAAACTTAAAATGCATCCCTGATTTTAAAGCAAATGCTAATGTAGGATTTTCAATAATTTTTTTTCCTAACTCATCGCCCCGGATAATACCGATGGTTTTAAACCCATATTCCTTACCTGTGGCTGCAGTTGCCGCAATATGGTTAGAAAATGCACCTCCAAAGGTTAATAAGGTATCATGGCCTTTTTCCTTCGCTGCAATTATATTATATTTTAATTTTCTATACTTATTTCCCGAAATATGTGGATGGATTTTATCTTCTCTTTTAATAGTGATCTCTACTTCGTTATTAAAAGACAATTTAACTGGTTGATTAAGATTCTGAAGCATCAATTCCATATAATAGAACGAAGATAGAAAAATTAATTTATCATCGTCATAAAGTTAATTTATAGTAAATTTACAGGTCAAAAAAGCACTTTCATGTTTCAGAAAATACCCGATTTAGAACCAGATGATTTTTATCTTACCGAAGAAGGATATAAGGTATTTACTGAAAAATATCATCTTAAAAGAGGCTATTGTTGTGAAAGTTCTTGCAGGCATTGCCCATATGGTTATAATCAAAAAACCAACTCAATAAAAAAATAAGTTCATGAAATTTCAAGAACAAATTCTTTGTGGTATACCGGATACTTTACCAAGCCCCAAAACCTATAATAAGGAGGTCAATCATGCCCCAAAACGAAAAGATATATTATCAGTTTTAGAAAAAAAACTTGCTTTAAAAAATGCCTTGCGGTATTTTGACCCTAAACATCATGCCATCCTTCTTCCAGAATTCAAGAGCGAGCTTGAAACCTATGGTAGGATATATATGTATCGCTTTAGACCTACTTATAAAATGTATGCCAGGCCAATTGATGAATATCCGGGCAAATCAATTCAGGCAAAGGCGATCATGTTAATGATACAAAATAATTTGAATCCGGAAGTTGCCCAACATCCACATGAATTAATAACTTATGGCGGTAATGGTGCTGTCTTTCAAAACTGGGCCCAATATCTTTTAACCATGAAGTATTTGGCCGAAATGACCGATCTACAAACTTTGGTGATGTATTCAGGGCATCCTTTAGGGGTATTTCCGTCTAATAAAAATGCACCAAGAGTTGTTGTTACCAACGGAATGATGATCCCTAATTATTCGAAACAAGATGATTGGGAAAAATACAATGCCCTAGGGGTAACACAATATGGTCAAATGACCGCCGGTAGTTATATGTATATAGGCCCACAGGGCATTGTGCATGGAACAACCATTACCGTTTTGAATGCCGGCCGGAAAATCGCCAAAAACAATGAAAATTTAGCGGGTAAATTATTTCTTACATCAGGTCTTGGCGGAATGAGTGGAGCGCAGCCTAAAGCGGGAAATATAGCTGGATGCATCACGGTTTGTGCCGAGGTTAATCCTAAAGCTACACAAACCAGATATTCTCAAGGTTGGGTAAATGAAGTAATATCTGATCTAGATAGTTTGGTTACCCGCGTAAAAAAAGCCAAGGCAAATAAAGAAATAGTATCTATTGCTTATCAAGGCAATATTGTAGAGGTTTGGGAAAAGTTTGACCTTGAAAATATTTATGTAGATCTGGGCAGTGATCAAACTTCGTTGCATAATCCTTGGGCAGGAGGATATTATCCTATTGGAATTTCTTATGAGGATGCCAATGAAATGATGGCCAATGAGCCTTCATTATTTAAAGAAAAAGTTAAGGAAAGTTTAAGGCGCCAGGCAAAAGCCATTAATAACCATACCGCTAAGGGTACCTATTTTTTTGATTATGGAAATGCATTCTTATTAGAAGCATCGCGTGCCGGTGCAGATATAATGGCAGCTAATGGCATCGATTTTAAGTATCCCAGCTATGTACAAGATATTATGGGGCCTATGTGTTTTGATTATGGTTTTGGTCCTTTCCGTTGGGTGTGCACATCGGGAGACCCTGAAGATCTGGTTAAAACAGATGCCATCGCCTGCGAAGTGCTCGAAAAAATTAGGCAGAATTCTCCCAAAGAAATACAGCAGCAAATGGCCGATAATATTAAATGGATAAAAGGCGCTCGCGAAAACAATCTGGTGGTTGGCTCCCAGGCCCGTATCTTATATGCCGATGCCGAAGGCAGAATGAAAATTGCCCAGGCCTTTAATGATGCCATTAAAAATGGAAGCATTTCAAAACCAATTGTGTTGGGAAGAGATCATCATGATGTTTCAGGCACCGATTCCCCGTTTCGGGAAACTTCTAATATTTATGACGGATCTCAATTTACAGCTGATATGGCCATTCAAAATGTGATAGGTGATAGCTTTAGAGGAGCCACATGGGTATCTATTCATAATGGTGGAGGTGTTGGATGGGGAGAAGTAATTAATGGGGGATTCGGCATGATTCTTGATGGTACTTTAGAAGCTGAACAACGTTTAAAATCGATGTTATTCTGGGATGTAAATAACGGGATAGCAAGACGTAGTTGGGCGAGAAATAATGAAGCTATTTTTGCTATAAAACGTGCTATGGAAGCGCAACCCGATTTAAAAGTTACCCTTCCTAACATGATTGATGATAATTTATTAGAAAATATATTTAAAAATTAAAGAAATGAAAATTTTAAAACTACTTCCTTTGGTGTTGGTATTTTTAGCAACATCTTGCGTCTCTGTAAGGGTGTCTTCAGATTATGATAAAAAAGTTGATTTTAATCAATATAAAACTTTTGCATTCTATAAAAAGGGAATTGACAAGGTTGATATTTCCGATTTAGATAAACGCAGAATCCTGAGAGCCATTGAATCAGAACTTACAGCGAAAGGATTTACCAAATCAGAATCGCCTGATCTACTCGTGAATATTTTTACAAAATCTCGTGAAAAAATAAATGTATATAATAATCATTATTACGGATGGTATCCTTGGTATTATGGTGGTTTTGGCCCATATGGCATTGGATTTGGCCCATCGGCCTATAATCAAGTAACAAAATCTACAGAAGGCACTTTGTTTATAGATCTCATTGATGCTAATAAGAAAGAATTGGCATGGCAAGGTATAGGTACCGGTGCACTTACCAGCTCTAAAGATGTCGTTAAAAAAGAAGAAAGAATCAAAGAATTTGTAAATCAGATCATGGCGAAATATCCGCCAGTTGCTGAATAGTTAATTTCTGTTTTTTGATTGAAAAACCCGAAGAAAGCAAACGCTTACTCCGGGTTTTTCTATATTAAAATTATACAATTAATTACATACTTTCCTTAATGGCAGCTTGTGCTGCTGCTATACGCGCGATCGGTACCCTAAACGGAGAACAGCTCACGTAATTCATGCCAGTTTTGTAACAAAACTCAACCGAACTTGGCTCACCACCGTGCTCACCACAAATACCAACTTTTAGATCAGGTTTTGTTGATCTACCTTTTTCAGTTCCCATTTTAACCAATTGCCCTACACCTTCTTGGTCTAAGACTTCGAAAGGATCTACTTTTAAAATTCCTTTTTCAATATAAATAGGAAGGAATTTACCAGCGTCATCGCGAGAATAACCAAAGGCCATTTGCGTTAAGTCATTCGTGCCAAATGAAAAGAACTCTGCACGTTCTGCTATTAGATCTGCCGTCAATGCTGCTCGTGGTATTTCGATCATTGTACCAACTAAAAACTCTATCGTATCCTTTCTTTCTTCGAAGACTTTTTGAGCGGTGGCCCTAATTATATTTTCTTGCTCAACGAACTCTGCTACGGTTCCTATTAAGGGAACCATGATTTCTGGTTTTGCTTCAATACCTTTAGCTTTCAAATTAAGTGCCGCCTCAATAATAGCTCTCGTTTGCATTTCGGTGATTTCAGGATATGTATTACCCAATCTACACCCTCTATGTCCTAACATAGGATTGAATTCCTCTAATTCTGCTACCTTATTTTTGACCGCTTCTAATGAAATATGCATTTCTTCAGCCAATTCTTTTTGATGCGCCAGTTGATGAGGTACAAATTCATGTAATGGAGGGTCTAATAACCGAACAGTTACAGGCAATCCTTTCATGGCTTTAAAAATCCCTTCAAAATCCTCACGTTGCATAGGTAATAATTGATCTAAGGCAAGTTTTCTACCCTTTACCGTATCGGCTAAAATCATTTCGCGCATTGCTTTAATACGGTCGACTTCGAAGAACATATGCTCAGTTCTAGTCAAGCCAATACCTTGTGCTCCAAAATTCCTGGCTATTTTAGCATCTTTAGGAGAATCGGCATTCGTTCTAACTTTCATAGTACCGAATTTATCCGATAATTCCATAATTTCAGCAAATTCACCACTTAACTCAGGTTCAATAGTGGCAACTTTACCTTCAATAATATTCCCTGTAGAACCATTTAATGAGATCCAGTCACCTTCATGATATTCTTTGCCGTCAACGGTCAAAGTTCTGTTCTTATAGTTTATTTTTAATGCTCCCGCACCAGATACACAACATTTACCCATTCCACGTGCAACTACCGCAGCGTGTGAAGTCATACCTCCACGAGCTGTAAGAATACCCTTGGCGATATTCATTCCCTCCAAATCTTCTGGGGAAGTTTCAATACGAGTTAAAATAGTATATTTATATTTATCGGCTTCATCAGCAAAAAATACGATCTGTCCTGTTGCAGCACCCGGAGATGCAGGTAAGCCTTGAGCTATAATGTGTGCTTTTTTTAGCGCTTTAGGATCGAACACAGGATGAAGTAACTCATCTAATTTATTAGGTTCAATTCGAAGCAAAGCTTCTTTTTCATTGATTAACTTTTCTTTTAAAAGGTCAATGGCAATCTTTACCATCGCAGCACCTGTACGTTTACCATTTCTAGTTTGTAAGATCCAAAGCTTACCATCTTGCATGGTGAACTCCATATCTTGCATATCCCTATAATGCTTTTCTAACTTTTCTTGATATCCATTAAGTTCTTTATAGATATTAGGCATTAACTCTTCTAAAGAAGGGTAATTTTCTGCTCTGTCATCTTCATCAACCTTAGCCAATTCTGCCCATCTCAAAGAACCTAATTTGGTAATTTGTTGCGGTGTTCTGGTTCCGGCCACTACATCTTCCCCTTGTGCATTGATCAGATATTCTCCATTAAATACATTTTCTCCAGTTCCGGCATCTCGTGTAAAACACACTCCGGTACCCGAATTGTCGCCCATATTTCCATAAACCATGGCTTGAACATTAACGGCGGTCCCCCATTCTGCGGGATAACCATGCATATTTCTATAATATACAGCCCTATCACCATTCCAGCTATTAAATACAGCAACTACAGCTCCCCAAAGTTGATCCCAAGGATTTGTAGGGAAATCATGCCCGGTACGTTTTTTAACGGCATCCTTAAAGTCGAAAACCAGATCTTTAAGATCCTGAATGGTAAATTCCGTATCTAAATCAATTTTTCTCTTTTCTTTAAGATTCTCCATGATCTCTTCAAAAGGATCTATATCTTCTTTAGATTCAGGTTTCATTCCAAGTACTACGCCTCCATACATTTGGATAAAACGTCGATAAGAATCCCAGGCAAAGCGTTTATTATTGGTTTTAATCGCCAGTCCTTCAACGACCTCATCATTTAACCCTAAATTTAAAACGGTATCCATCATTCCTGGCATAGATACTCTGGCTCCAGAACGGACGGAAACTAATAATGGATTTTCTCTATCACCGAATTTCGCACCCATTATGTTTTCGATATTTTCAATGGCTTTTTCAACTTCAGGCACGATCATACCTACAACCGCATCTTTTCCAAGCGAATTGTACTCTGTACAAACTTCTGTAGTTATGGTAAATCCGGGAGGTACAGGAATTCCTATTAAACTCATCTCTGCTAAATTAGCACCCTTGCCTCCTAAAAGGTTTTTCATTTTGCTATTACCATCGGCAGTTTTGTTACCAAATTTATATACCCTGGTTTTCACTTCTTGTATTGTTTCCATGCTTATATTTTATAATAAATATTTTGTCAAAATTGAGTCACAAAAGTAGATACTAAGACCCTAAAATTTAATGACATAAATCATATAATCTGCAAAAATATGGTATATGTAATTTTAGTTACACTAGATTCCAATTAAAAGGGATGCTAAAAAAATCAACAATTCAGAATTACAAAAAAATGAAATTTGTTATTTAATCAAATTTTTCTATACTTTCATGTAGCTTTTCCCATTCTTTCATTAAATGATCGATCTTACCTTTTTTGTTCTGATAATTTTTAAAAAAATCAGGTTGGGAAGTGATTTCTTCGTATTTCGATTCAATAGCCAATTCTTGGTCTACCTTCCTAATTTGTTCTTCTAACTCAGAAATTTCGTTTTCTATATTACTTAATTTGTTTTGCAATTTTTTTAATTCCTTACCCTTGCGTTTAACAGTTTCATATTCTTGTTTAGCCGAATTATCTATTCTCTCATCCACTTTAGTTCTTTTTTCGACCTCGCGCAAATTATCGAGATTATGTTCTTGCAAATAATAATCTATATCGCCTAAATATTCTTTTATATAACCATCCTTAAATTCAAAGACGGTGTTAGTTGATCCCTGTAGAAAGTCTCTATCGTGAGATACTAAGATCAAAGTTCCTTCAAAATTTTGCAAGGCTTGCTTTAGCACATTTTTAGATGCTATATCTAAATGGTTGGTAGGTTCATCCATTACCAAAACATTAAAGGGTGATAACAACATCTTACATAAAGCCAATCTATTACGCTCGCCGCCCGATAATACTTTTACCTTTTTTTCAACCTCATCACCGCTAAACAGAAAAGCGCCTAACATATCCCTTACTTTAACTCTATTACCGTCTGTTGAAGCATCTTCCATGGTCTCCAAAACGGTTTTTTCACCATCGAGGTATTCGGCTTGATTTTGAGCGAAATATCCTATTTGTACATTATGCCCTAATTTTAAACTTCCCTTAAAAGGGATTTCATGCACTATCATCTTTGCCAAGGTTGTTTTGCCTTGTCCGTTCTGGCCAACAAAAGCAATTTTACTACCTCTTTCAATTAATAAATTTACATTATTCAGTACGTGATTATCCCCGTAACTTTTAGATACATTTTTAGCCTCGATCACAACCTTTCCCGGTTGAACAGATAAGGGGAATCGTACCTTCATTACTGAAGTATCATCAGCGTCGACCTCAATACGCTCGACCTTATTTAATTTTTTTATGAGTGATTGGGCCATGGAAGCCTTATTCGCTTTTGCCCTGAATTTTTCAATCAGCTGCTCTGTATGTTTGATTTCCTTCTCTTGATTTTTCTGAGCTTGCAGTTGTTTTCCTCTTATCTCATTTCGTTGTGATAAATATTTTGAATATGGATATTTATAATCATATATTTTCCCAAGTGAGATCTCTATGGTGCGGTTGGTAATATTATCTAAAAACATTTTATCATGAGAAACCAACATGATCGCACCATTATAAACTTTTAAAAATTCCTCTAACCAAATGATAGATTCAATATCCAAATGGTTTGTAGGTTCATCCAGTAATAAAATATCATTTTTCTGCAACAGCAATTTAGCCAGTTCTATACGCATGCGCCATCCCCCGGAAAATGTGTCGGTTAATCGATCAAAATCCTGTCGTTTAAAACCCAGCCCTTGTAGAATTTTTTCGGTATCACCTTCATAATTATAACCTCCAAGCACTTCATATCGATGTGTGAGGTCATTAAGATCAACCATTAATTGATGGTACAGGTCACTTTCGTAGTCGGTCCTTTCTGCCAGTGCCTTATTTACTGCATCAAGTTTATTCTCTACTTCCTTGATGTCAATAAAAGCTTCGTAGGCCTCCTCAAGAACGGTTCGACCATATACAAATTCAATATCCTGTTTTAGAAATCCAATTTTAATATTTTTTTCGAAAGCCATTGTACCACTGTCGTACTCTTGCTCTCCGGCTATGATCTTTAATAAGGTTGATTTGCCTGCCCCATTCTTCCCAACGAGACCAACCCGGTCGCCCGCGTCTAATTTAAAAGTAATCCCTGAAAACAGGTCTTCTCCGGCAAACGATACCGTTATATTATGTGCATTTAGCATCTTTTGTTACTATGGGGTGTTTATAAAATTTTAACTTTGCAAATCTATTATAATTTTTAACACTAAAAATGTTTAATAAAGGATCAAAAATCTACAGCATTATCCATAATAAATGCCCTAAATGCAATGAGGGTAATTTTTTTGAAGATAATAATCCTTTACATTTAAAGAAGGTATTAAAAATGAATTCTCATTGTAGTTTTTGTGGTTTTAAATACGAAATTGAACCTTCTTTTTTTTATGGCGCCATGTATGTCTCTTACGGCTTAACGGTAGGTGCAAGCATCATTACTTCAGTTATTTTATTCTTTCTTGGCTTAAACCTCTTACAAATTTTTATCAGTATCTTCATAATGTTGATACTTTTTACGCCTGTTACATTAAGGCTCGCCAGGTTGATCTATAGTAATATGTTCGTCGATTATGATGCCCATTACAAGAATGAAGCCGGTATTAAGATCGCTAATCGAAACGACCTATAGAAATTTCCTTATCAATTGGATGATTGTTTTCAAGATGGCCAAATAATATTTTAGCCATTTTAGGAGCGAGCATAACACCCCTGGTACCCAAACCATTTAGGACGGCCATTTGTTCATATTGTTGGTGTTTACCAAGAATCGGACGTCGGTCTTTAGATGCAGGCCTTATTCCGGCCTCATGATCTACCACTTCATAATCAACTTTTACTATTTTTTTTAGTTTATTTAATAATTCCATTTTGCCCTCCAGCGTAGGCTGTAAGGACTTGTCTTTCCAATTAAAGGTAGCACCAACCTGATAGTGGTTATTCCCTAATGGTAAGATAAAAACAGAAGCCTTTAACAGGTAATGCATATCCAATGCAGGTGCATTAATAGTAATTAGTTCACCTTTAACTTCGTTCAAAGGAAAGTCTTCAAAAAATGGATTTTTTTTGATGCCAAATCCTTCACAAAAAACAACTTTCTTAGCTTTTATATTTTTATATTTTACAGTATCGGGTAATAAATTCAACTGGGTATAATCAAAATGTTCTTGTCTTAATTTGTTTTTATTGTCTAAGCGTTTACTATAGGCCACTAATAGCTTAGTCGTATCCACTTTACCCGTATTAATAATTTTACCATAGCCAAAGGGTGCATTAATTCCGGGATTGTTGTTGGGTATGATCTCCGGAATCATGAAATCAACAAAAAATGGTTTATCACATGCCGCAAACCAATTATTCTGTTCTTCAATGGAGGCAAAAACCCTATAAATATCAAATTTCTCATCAAACTGTAAGCTCAATTTTTTTTCTAAGGAACGATAAAATGGCAGGGCTATCTTTAATTGATCTTGGGCATCCCAGACCGGTGTAAAACGTTTTAGGATAACCGGGTTATAAACTCCGGCAGCAACCCTAGATGAGTTTTGAGAACTGTTTTCATAGACCACGAATGACTTATCATTTCTTTCCAGTTCTTCGGCGAAAGCCAAGCCTGCCAGACCAAGGCCCACAATGATATAATCTACATCCATAAAGCAAAGATACTATGAATAAAAGATTCTTAGTATTTTAAAAAAAATGAAATATCCTACAAAATAAAACTCCCGCCTAAAAAATAGAACGGGAGTTTCGCAATATACTATAAGTGAAGTTGTTAATAATTCCACATATCTAGTTCCTTATTTCTAATATTCTCTTTAAGTTTATCAGATTCCAGAACTTGGAATAAAGCGTTTCCTTTAATATATTCTGCAACATCTCTGTTACCATAAATATTCTCTTCTCTATAAATGCTTGCCACAAAACGACGTGCATTCAATAAATGATCATATGATATTGGATATGCTGAGTTTTTTTGATTGAATACTTTCATTTCATGTGTTATTTCCCTGGCACCAGGATACCACACCCAGAAAAGTTCTACCAAATCTTCGGCACCTCCATCTTGATCTATAAAGTTAACATCCGGAGCAACAGGAGCAATACCTAATAAACGATATTTAAGCTCACCTTGTCTTTTGTCAAAGTACCACACACCTTTAATCTTAAGACCTGCAATATCTCCTGAAGTTAAATCTCTTCTATCAACATATTCATCAGTTAAAACCTCACCTGCATTCAATAATTCAATACCTGCATCACTAGTGTCTACTCTAGACATACGAGATTGAATATCATTAAATGTAAGTTTGTCTTCAAAATAAGAATCGTCATAAACATCAACAATTTCACCGTTTCTAATTCCTCTTAGTAATGTATCGTATAGAGATCTTCTGCTAGAGCTAATGTTGTTGGTATCTATTGGATAATAGAATGGTAAATTGATCTTTTCATTTAAGTCAATATACTCCCAAACAACTTTAGACCATAGTATATCTCTATCATCAATATAACCGTAAGGTAATGGTCTGTCATTATCTGCCGCTAACTGTTCTACAGTTTTCATCCCGATTTCTTCAGGAATCCTTGCGTTTAACAAATTAGCTTGTGCGTTTAATGAGTTTGTTGCCAAAATGATTGCAACACATGCTACTAATAAACCTCTAAAAATCATAATTATAATATTAATTTGTTATTTCTATACTTAAGATACCTACCTTTTTTAGTAAGTAACTACTGTTTCCTGCAATCGAAGCTCTTACATCAAATATAGTAACATCATCTCCAGGTCTTGCCTTAGCTAAAGCTCTAATCGCTGCTGCATCCATCCTCGTACCTCTTACCTCAACTGTAGGTCTTCCAGGAACTTTGATACTAAATCCAGATACATTTAATTTAAGGTCAAAAACAAAGTCTGGTAAAGATGCCCCAATAGTTACTTTTTGCAACGTACTTTTTGGCATTTTTATTCTTCCCCATTCGTTACGGGCAGTCGCCATTGGCGCAGGAATATCTTTTATTCTAAACTCTTGACTAGATGTTACAGGTTCTCCTGTTGGTAATTTACCCGTTACTCGAATATTAACCGCCTTACCTTTACCAGGACTCATCATATATTTTCCTAATCCGGTAGATTTGCGTAAACCTGGTGCGCTAGCAGATATCTGATTATCAGGTATACCAGGCATTGAAATTGTGATCGGATTTTCTACACCTCTATATACTACATTCATCTTATCTGCTGAAATTACTGCACTATTAGGCTTAGCAACAACTGCATAAGTACTGTTAATAGGTATTTCTACAGGTTCTCCACCTTCCATAAAGACAAATTTACCTTTGATCTCATTTTCACCAACGTTACCCGATGGGAAATCTAATACAGCTCCTCCACCTTCTATGTTAGTAATCTCCTTGCCATTTACAATAACTTTTGAAGGTTTTAAACTTGCATCATAACGACCAAGAACAATTTTACCTTTAAAGTTAGAACCTTGTAAGGTTGCTGAATTATCCGGGATCAAGATCGTCGTATAATTCTTCATGGAAACATCACTTTCTAACTGACCTTGTACCATTGCTGATAACATTTCTGCCTCAGTAGTTTTGATATCTGCCTGCATTACAGAAAGGTTGGTAACTGTTGTTATTAAAGGAAATCCTTCAAAACGATTGTTTAACCATGGTTGGCTTCCCCCTTCGACTTTTTGCTCAGAAGCATCAAATCGTTGTTTTACATTCTCTGCAATATCCTTGAAATTTTTTTCTAAAATACCAGATACCTCTGTTCTGTAATTATTCAATTTATCTACGAACTCTTGTCCTTTAGGCGTAAATTTTTCTCCTTGAAAGAAATATTTATCTCCGGCATCGGTGCCGTCCATAGATTCATATGCTGTTTTATCTTCAACTTCAGCAGTTAACTCTTCTTTCATCTTAGCGATAAAAGCATTGAAATCTAAAGACAAAGCTTGTATTTTTTGAGCTTCTTGATTTAAAGTTCCAAACTTTTCTGGTTGCTCAGATGCTTTTGTCGCAAGACTAGCATATGTAGCACCATTTTTAGTGTCTGCCGTTGTATTAGATTCTACTAATTTTTCGTTCATGAAGCCAAAAGCTGATAATACCTCTTTTGACATATTCATAGCTAACATCGCAATGAATACCAAGTACATTAGATTGATCATCTTTTGCCTTGCTGATAATTTACCTCCTGCCATTTTTTCTAATTAGGGTTTTAGTGATTAGGTTAGATTAGTTAATACTTAAATTAAACTAATTAAGATCTATTTGACATGGCAGATAACATACCACCATACACTCCATTGAGAGAAGATAAGTTGGTTGCTAAAGACTCCATTTGTTCTTTCAGTTTTTGTGTATTTTCAACGACAGCTTCGCTCATTTCTGATTGTCTTGCAGTACTGTCATATTGTACTTTATATAAGCTATTCAATGATTCCATCTGACTTGCAGCCAATGTAAGTTGTTCACTATATTTAGTTGTAGCGGCAATTGAATCTGTCGCTGGTGCAATATTTTCTGCTGCACCTGCAAAACTTTGAATACTTTGAGAAAGTCTTCCCATTTTTTCTGCATCAAGATTAGCTTCTTGTAACATATTATCTAATTTTTGAGATAATAGACCTTGGGCATTTCCTCTTTCTTCACCATCTCCTCCAGCTAATTCTGGATATACTAAAGACCAGTCTAGATCTTCATCAACAGGTTCGAATGCTGATAATGCAAATACAATTGCTTCAACTACCATACCTATTGTTAACATAACACCACCGGTTAAAGGTCCTATCTTAAAGTGTAAGATTTTAAAGAGCGCTCCGATAATTACAATTGAGGCTCCTAAACCGTAAGCCATGTTGTACAATTTTTTTGTTCTGTGTGATTGTGCCATAATTTTTATTTTTTTAGGGTTAATTTTAGTTAGTTTGGGTTATTTAAACGTTGATTATTATTTTTTGTTATACTTAATTATTAGTTTTTAACTTTCATATTAGTTCCCATATAGTCTTGAACTGTTCTAAAGCCTATATAGCTCCTTGCAGAATCTCCATATTCGTAGTCACGTGTACTAACTTCTAAGAAATATGCTACATCTTTCCATGATCCTCCTCGGATAACCTTTCTTTTATTGGAATCATCATCTACATTAGGATTCATTGTAGAGCCCAGGTAATACGAAGCAGGGTTATATGCTGTATTTGTCCATTCTGCAACATTACCGGCCATATTATAAAGACCATAATCATTCGGATTGTAAGATTTTGCTTCCATGGTATATAATGCACCATCGGCTGCGTAATCTCCTCTTTCAGGTTTAAAGTTCGCTAAGAAACATCCTCTATCGCTTAAAGTATACGGTCCTCCCCAAGGATATTTGGCATATTCCAGACCTCCACGAGCAGCGTATTCCCACTCTGCTTCTGTAGGTAATCTAAAGCTAGGTACTCTACCTCCACTTTTCTTCACTGATCTAAGGAAAGTATTTTTCTTTTGCGTTCTAAAATCACAAAATGCTTTAGCTTGTTCCCATGTTACACCAACAACTGGGTAGTCATTATAAGCTTGATGCCAAAAGTAATCCTGATGCATTGGATCGTTATAAGAATAGTTGAAATCCTTTACCCATACTGTTGTATCGGGATAAATCTCTATTTCTTTCTTTTTTACAAAATCTCTTCTGTTACCACTATTTCGAGCAGCACCTTCTCTATCGAAACTATAGTATAAATATTTTAATTTCTTTGTATTCACAATTCTCCTACCATCAAAAGCATCTGTTATTGGTACATACATACTATCCATTGCTTCTGCATAATATTCATCCGGAAAAGCGCTAACATCCCAAATCAATTCAGGTTCCCAATTCAAAGCTTTCCCTTCTGTAGGTGAATTCAAATCTCCTAAACTACCGTAATTATCCATCATATATTTATAATATACATTGGCAGTTGTATCGGGTTCAGCAAATTTATATTTCTGAATTCCGGTTGCATCTTTCCCTCCACCGGTTTGAGCTCCGGCATCTAAATCTGCACTTGCGGCACCGAAACCAACTTCTTCGGCCAGTATCGCTAATTTTGTTCTAACTACAGAGTCTCTAACTCTAAAAACAAATTCTCTATACTCGCTGTTGGTAATTTCAGTTTCATCCATATAAAATGGTCTAACAGTCACAGTACGTGAAGGTGAATTCAATGATCCTGCGATATCCTCATCAACTTTACCCATTGTAAAAGCACCACCAGGGATTAAAGTCATTCCTAATGGTTTTTCAGGGAAAAATTTCTTTTTAGATGCAACACCGGTAAGTTCTCCTTTATCATTTGAACCACAACTCGTTGTCAATGCTAGGACGGCAAGTAAAAAATATACGGTTACTTTTTTCATAAATGTAAATTTATCATCCCGTAAAAAGGGAGCAATACTATTCGTTTTTATTAAAACAATTTTAATTTAAAATGATTTTTGATTTCGTAGAATCACTTTAAGAACGTGAAAAAATTACGTTTAGTGTATTACTAATTTAATTTTCTAAAAGTTTTCCACCATCTTTCGGGGATAACTTGATTACCAGCTCTTAAGTAATCTTGATACGTACATGGTATTAACGTACGCTTTGCAAGTTTATTATTTTGATGTTCAACTTCCATCCACCATCTATCACTTAAATTGCTTTTATAGAAGTTAATAACAACATCATCAATTGGTACAATATATTTTTTGTACTCTTTCTTTGAAGTAAAGGGGTATTCGTTTATTCTAAAATTATAACCTTCAATAAAATACCATATCATTTGAGATATTAATTGAGCGGTCTGATCTTTTTCGTCTAGTTTGGCATTGTATTCATATATTCCGAAGGAAGAAACCCTATCGCTAATTCCAGCATAACGTGCTATAGCACAAATGGCTTCTCCATAAAATCCATTAGGAACAGCATTGTTGTTCGCGGGGGCTTCAGCTCTCCGAATTGCACCTATATCAATACTAACGACATCTGTATCCCGCAAAATGGGCTCCACCAATTTTAAATCGCTTGAAACCTGCCCTAACCTGTAGATGTCAAAATGGAGTTTTTCGATTAGATCTAATTCTTCCTGGGAATTAAAATATGTTTGATAACCTATATTGGAATAATTGAATAAGTTGTTCGGCTTTTCCATGACAATCTTACTCAAATAAGATTCGGAGGAAATCTCATCTTCAATACTGCCTAAATCGAATTTTGTATCAACAACTGTTAAATTTACAGTCTGTTCTAATTTATCATAGGCTCTATAATTGGCATAAGTTAAATCTTGACCTCCTCCTATAATAATTGGAACAATATTATTTTTTATTAAATGACCTAGTATCTCTTGCAAGGCAAAATAGGTATCGTCTTCTTCTTTGCCTTTAGGGATGTTTCCCAGATCTACAATTTTTGAAAACCAGTTACCTGGGAACAATTCATAAAGGCACTTACGGATGACTCCGAATCCATCGCCTGTTCCAAAATTATCAACAGCACGTCTTCCTTCCAGTACACCTAATATTGCGATGTGCGCATTCTCTAAATCGGGTAGTCCGGTTTTTTTTGAGTGGATTTGAATATTCTTACCCAAGGATTGATTTGACAGCATTGATGTATGTGCTACAACGGCGTCTTCAACAGGTAATAGAAATTCGAAACTCATACAGCTTTAAATTATTGATGAATTTAGTGACTTATTTTTTTGCAGCTTTCTTTTTCGTAGTTTTTTTCTTTGGTGTTTTCTTTGCTATAATTTCTTGAACTTCCTCCAAAGTTAATTTTTCTGCAGTGACAGTTTTAGGCAGTTCTATCTTCAACTTACCTTTTATAATATTGAATCTTCCCCATCGGGCCTTTTCGACTTTAATACCTTCTTCTTCCCAATAATGAATAATTTTTTCCTTGTCTTTTTTAAGCTTATCCTCAATAAGCTCTTTGATATCTGATTGCGATAAATTATCGAAGTTGTATTTTTTATTGACATTAATAAACATGCCATTCCACTTTATAAATGGTCCAAATCTACCTACACCCTTTTGAACCGGCATATTTTGATATTGGGCAATGGGTGCATCAGCCTTTTGCTTTGCCTGGATCAATTCTACAGCTCTATCGAAATCTACTTCCATAGGGTTTTCACCTTTATCGAGTGAAATGAACTTTTTTCCAAATCGAAGATATGGGCCATATCTTCCGCTGGCAACCACGACTTCTTCATTTTGATAACTACCTATTTTTTTTGGTAATTTAAAAAGGTCAAGTGCATCTTCGAATGATATATTATCAATAGTTTGTTCTCCTTGTAAACTAGCAAATTTAGGCTTTTCATCATCTGATGCTTCACCGATCTGAACCATAGCCCCAAACCTCCCCAGACGTGCATATACATTTTTTTTAGTTTCAGGATCTACCCCTAATAATCTTTCGCCTTTCGCTCTTTCTGCATTCTCTGAAACGTCTTCAACCCTAGGATGAAAATCCTTATAAAAATCTTTTATCATAGACAACCAATCTTCCTTGCCAATAGCGATATCATCGAATTCCTGTTCTACTTTTGCGGTAAAACCAAAATCCATAATCCCGGAAAAATTATCTACTAAAAAATCATTTACTATTTTACCTATATCGGTTGGAACCAATTTTCCCTTATCAGAACCTACCTTTTCCTTTAATAATTTTTCTTTAATAACCCCTGCTTTTAACCTCAACTCTGTATATTCTCTTTCGGTTCCCTCCACGGATCCCTTGACAATATAATCTCTTTTTTGAATAGTAGAAATAGTTGGGGCGTAAGTTGAAGGTCGGCCGATACCTAATTCTTCAAGTTGCTTAACGAGCGAAGCTTCGGTATATCTATATGGTGGTTTGGTATAACGCTCTGTAGCCGTAATATAATGGTTTATTAAAGCTTCGTTAACCGCAAGTTTTGGCAACATTCCCGCTTGGTCTTCTTCATCGAAATCAGTGCCTTCCAGATAGACTTTTAGAAACCCATCAAAAGTAATTACCTCACCATTAGCTGTCAAGATCTCTTTATTTTTCGAATTAGAAATTTTAACATTTGTTCTTTCTAATTTCGCTTCACTCATTTGTGATGCCAACGTTCGTTTCCAAATTAAACTATAAAGCCTATCCTCATCGCGCCCTAGTGAGACATGTTGATTACTCATTTCAGTTGGCCTTATAGCTTCGTGAGCTTCCTGGGCATTTTTTACCTTAGATTTAAAATTCCGAGGTTTACTGTACTTTTCACCATAAGAAGAAATAATCTCTTGCTGCGCTGCTTTTTTAGCGTCAGCCGACAGGTTAAGACTATCCGTTCTCATATATGTAATATGCCCTGCTTCGTATAATCGTTGTGCTACTATCATGGTCTTTGCCACCGGAAAGTATAATTTACGAGAAGCTTCCTGTTGTAAGGTAGATGTTGTAAACGGTGGTGCCGGTGATTTTTTAGCCGGGTTCTTCTGAAGATCGGCTACTTTGTATTCAGCGCCAATACAAGAGGTCAAAAATGCCTCTGCTTTTTCTCTTGAAGCAATGTTGTTAGCCAACTTTGCCTTAAATTTTTGTCCCTCAGCATTACTGAATTCCGCATCAACTCTATAAGACGCTTCTGATTTAAAATTTTCTATTTCTCTCTCTTTATCAACGATCAATCTAACAGCTACCGACTGGACACGTCCTGCAGATAATCCTCCTTTAACCTTTCGCCATAAAACCGGTGACAACTCATATCCAACCAATCGGTCTAATACTCTTCTTGCCTGTTGCGCGTTTACCAGATTATAATTAATACTTCTTGGATTTTCTACAGCTTTTAATATGGCATTTTTGGTGATTTCATGAAATACAATTCTCTTAGTATTTTCTTTTTTGAGTTTTAATTGTTCGAATAAATGCCAGGCAATTGCCTCTCCTTCTCTATCTTCATCACTAGCTAACCAGATTGTATCAGCCTTTTTTGCCAATTCTTTAAGCTTCTTAACAACGGTTTTTTTATCTGAGGAAACTATATATTTAGGCATAAAATCTCCTTCTACATCAACACCTAGCTCTTTTGAAGGCAAATCGGCAATATGACCAAAACTAGATTCAACTTGAAAATCCTTACCTAAAAACTTCTCTATGGTTTTTGCCTTTGCCGGCGACTCTACAATAACTAAATTCTTTGCCATATCACTATAATGTCTGTTTACTTAAACCATATCAAGAGCATGGTCTAAGGACGATTTTGAGATTGCAAAAGTATATAGAATTTTTTAATCTTCGCGGTAGGTCTGGAATTTAAAAACAAAAAACCACGCCGATTGGCGTGGTTTAATCATTATTAAATATATTAATTGAGAGAAAAACTACTGATTAAATCTATGCCATTATCAGCGTATTTATATTGGAATAATTCTCGATCTCCAATCATTAATAGTCGCTCTTCTAAAGGAATTACATCAAATGTATTTATGTCTTTAAAATGGTCGACCATTATGAGATTCTCAATATCAGTCTTATTATAAACCTTAAGGCCTGAAGATCCGTCACAAATAAAAATTAAATTATTCTTTATTCCTAACCCATAAGGATTATCCATTGGATATGATTTAACTAACGCTGGATTATAGAGGTCCTTAATATCTACAATTTGAAGGCTACTATCTAAAGCGCCACAAAAATTTCCTGCCCTTAAGGTAATGTAAGCATATTCGTCGTCTACAACCACCGGGTCGCATGCGGTACCATGTTGAAATTCTGAAACGAATTGCGGTGATGAAGGTGAACTGATATCATAAATGTACATACCACGCATACTTCCAAGGAATAAATGATCTCCACGATTAAATATGGTTTCAATATCAAACCCGGCGAAAACACCTCCCATTGCTTCAGGAGTTTCTAGATTATTAATATTAAATATATTTATGTTATGACTATCTACGGCATATAAAAAATCGTTTACAATTTTAAATCTTGCCAAAGACCCGCCCTGACCGGTAGTTGCGTTAGATTCTGCCAAAGCAACATCATCAAAAATTCCAATAGTTAGATATTCCACATCTTCCACCCGCCTTCTTTCTTCTCGAATATTCCATTTAACGATAATATCATTCGGGTCATAACTGTAATCTCCATAATCGACTATTAAATCTTCAGAAAAGGGCAGTGTAATATATTTCGGAAACACATCTTTAAGTCTGGCTACTTCCCTTATGTCATTTAAATCGGATATATCGAATACCACCAAATCCATTAAGCTATCAACATACAGGTAATCACCTTTGATCTCCATATCATTATTGGCCTTGACTTTAATACATGCGATCTTTACCGGATTTTCGGGTTGTGAATTATCTATAATATGTATTCCTTTTTCTGTGTCATTAATAAGAATTAAATCATTGTAAGCATATATTTTACCCGATTCAATGATCGGACTCGGAGGTTCAATTTCAACTGAAGTTCTAAATTCGTCGAGGGACATAAATTCTGGAGTAGCCACTTTAACCGTTATGTAGTCTCCATCGTTATTATCACATGAAAATATAATAAAACATGATAAGATTAAAAGTAAAATAGATTTCGTTTTCATTGCTTTTCTTGCTTGGTTTATTTTTATAGATGCAATTTAGATCAATAAGTTGCGCTTAATTAAAGATGACAATATGTCATATTTTTAATATTTTGGTTGTATCTTTGCATTCCAATTTTTTTTTAATAAATGAGTGCAGAAAAAGTTATAGAAGAAAAAAAACAAGGCCAGGCTTTGGTTACAGATATTGTTGAAGGTAATACCAAAAAACTTTTTATAGAAAGTTATGGTTGCCAGATGAATTTGAATGATAGTGAAATTGTTGCTTCTATTTTGGCAAAAGAAGGTTTTAATACTACACAGATATTGGAAGAAGCAGATCTTGTTTTAGTTAATACTTGTTCAATTAGAGATAAAGCCGAACAAACCGTAAGAAAACGATTACAATATTATAATAAGGTTAAAAAAATCAATCCTTCCATGAAAGTTGGGGTATTGGGTTGTATGGCCGAAAGATTAAAAGCTAAATTCTTAGAAGAAGAAAAAATAGTCGATCTGGTCGTTGGACCTGATGCATACAGAGATCTCCCCAATCTGGTTGAAGAAGTTGAAGCAGGACGAGATGCCGTAAATGTAATTTTATCAAAAGAAGAAACCTATGGTGATGTATCGCCTGTTCGTTTGAATTCTAACGGCGTATCTGCATTTGTCTCCATTACACGCGGTTGTGACAATATGTGCACTTTTTGTGTCGTGCCTTTTACTAGAGGAAGGGAAAGAAGTCGCGATCCGCAAAGTATTATTAAAGAAATAAGAGAACTTGCCGATAAAAACTTTAAAGAAGTTACACTACTTGGACAAAATGTGGATAGCTACCTGTGGTATGGTGGTGGTCTTAAAAAGGATCTTGCTAAAGCCACAGAAATTGCCAGGGCTACCGCTGTTGATTTTGCGCAATTATTAGAAATGTGCGCTATCGAATTCCCTAAAATGCGCATTCGATTTTCCACTTCTAATCCTCAAGATATGAATCTGGATGTAATCCATACCATGGCTAAACATGAAAATATTTGCAATTATATTCACTTACCAGTACAATCTGGTAGCACGCGTATATTAAAACGCATGAATAGGCAGCATACGAGAGAAGAATATATGACCTTGATAGATAATATCAAAAAAATAATACCAGACTGCGGATTATCACAAGATATGATGACGGGTTTTTGCGGTGAAACAGAGGAAGACCATCAAGATACATTATCACTGATGGAATATGTTAAGTATGATTTCGGATTTATGTTTGCATATTCAGAGAGGCCTGGTACACTCGCTGCAAACAAAATGGAAGATGATGTGCCTTTAGAGACGAAAAAGCGAAGACTTGCCGAAGTTATAGCCTTGCAGCAAGAACATTCACATTTTAGAACAAAACAGCACTTGGGTAAAATCGAAGAAGTATTAATAGAGGGTACTTCTAAGAAATCTGAAGCGCATTGGAAAGGAAGAAATACACAAAACACAGTGGTAGTTTTTCCAAAAGAACACTACAAATTAGGTGATTTTGTAATGGTTAAAATTGAGGATTGTACTTCGGCAACCCTTATTGGCAAAGCAGTTAAATATTCTGATAATAACTAATTATGGAAAATTTACAAACCATTAAACAGCGTTTTGGCATCATTGGTAATGACCCGCAGCTAAATCGTGCAATAGAAAAAGCGATAAGAGTTGCACCAACAGATATTTCTGTTTTGGTAACTGGTGAAAGCGGTGTTGGTAAAGAAAATATTCCAAAAATAATACATCAATTATCGCACAGAAAACATTCGAAATATATCGCTGTGAACTGTGGTGCTATACCCGAGGGCACCATAGACAGTGAATTATTCGGACATGAAAAAGGATCATTTACGGGTGCCACTCAAACGAGGAGTGGTTATTTTGAAGTGGCCGATGGAGGTACTATTTTTCTGGATGAGGTAGGTGAACTACCATTGACCACACAAGTGCGTTTGTTACGTGTATTAGAAAATGGGGAGTTTCTCAAAGTAGGCTCATCAAAAGTTCAGAAAACTAATGTGCGAATTGTGGCTGCAACTAATTTAAATATGATGGAGGCCATCCAAAAAGGTAAATTTCGTGAAGATCTTTACTATCGCTTGAGTACAGTAGATATTCATATCCCTTCACTACGTGATCGAAAAGATGATATCCATTTATTGTTCAGGAAATTTGCTTCTGATTTTGCACAAAAATACAATATGCCAACCATACGGTTAGAGCCCGATGCACTAAATATCTTGATCAACTATCCTTGGAAGGGAAACATCAGGCAACTGAGAAATATTACCGAACAAATATCTGTCATAGAACAAAACAGAAGTATTTCAGCAGCATTACTTAAACATTATCTGCCAGATCATAGTTCTCATTTTCCGGCGCTTATTGACAATCAAAAAAAAGGTAGTGATTTTGCCAACGAACGGGAAATATTATACAAGGTGCTTTTTGACATGCGAAATGACATTACCGATTTAAAAAAGTTAACCCAGGAATTAATGGCTAGTGGCAGCGGTGAAAAGTCTAAGGAAAACACACAACGATTGATCCAGAAGATTTATGGGAATGAAACACAGTCTGAAGATAATTTAGTTGAAATTATTTCACCTCAGAAGAATAAAACCTATAATGAACCCAAAGAAAATGATTATGACGATCCATATGAAGATGCCGAAACAGTAGAAGAAACATTATCGTTACAAGAAAAAGAATTCGAAATGATAAAAAAAGCCTTAGACAGAAATAGCAATAAGAGAAAGTTAGCAGCTAAAGAATTAGGTATTTCTGAAAGAACTTTATATCGAAAAATCAAACAATACAATTTGTAATTTACAGTGTTTAATTGTTTATTTGTCAATTAATTATTTAATGAAAAAAAGTACAACCATAGCTATTATTCTATTCTCATTGATCATCCAGGGTTGTGGTGTATATTCATTTACCGGTGGCAGTACAGGTGATGCCAAGACCATTCAAATAGATTATTTTCCAAATAATGCTCCTTTGGTTGAACCCGTGGTAAGCCAAAAATTTACGACTGATCTCCAGGATCTATTTTTACGTCAAACTAATTTAAATTTAACTACTTCGGGGGGTGATTTACATTTTGAAGGAGAGATTACTGATTATAAAATTATTCCTATAAGCGCAACTGCAGAACAAACAGCAGCACAAAACAGATTAACGGTTTCAGTTCGTGTCCGTTTTTATAATAAATTAGTTGAGGAAGATAATTTTGAAAAAACTTTTTCTTTCTATTCTGATTTCGGTGCCGAACAACAATTAACAGGTACTGTGTTAGAGGATGCTTTAGATATAATTTTTGAACGCATCACGCAGGATATTTTTAATGCATCTGTAGCAAAATGGTAATATGAATATTTCTAAGTTCACATCTTTATTAGAATATCCTAACAACATTAATGTTGCGCAAACTAATGAAATTGAAGAGATTTTAAATGATTACCCCTATTTTCAAGCAGCTCGAATTATTCACTTAAAAGGTCTAAAAAATCAAAATAGTTTTAAGTATAACAATGCTTTAAAAACTGCGGCTGCTTACACTGCAAATAGGACGGTTTTATTTGATTTTGTCACAGCGGATACGCTCTATGCTCCCGAAAGTCTTTCCCAGGAAGATCAACTGATCGAAGATAGCGAAATTATCGATCTGGAAATCATCGAAGAATCGATTGGTGAAGATTTGTCAACAACCAAAGTAAGTAAGGAGGCAACCTCGAAAATTATAAAAGAAAAATTAAAAATTGGTAAACCATTGGTGTTTGATGTATCTGAAATGCATTCATTTTATGAGTGGTTACAGCTCACTACTTTTAAACCCATAGAACGGGAGGAAAACAAAGATGATAAACCTTCCAAAGAGAAAGAAGAAAATTTTGATTTGATAGAACAATTCATAAAAAGCAGTACTCCAAAAATAAAACCTCAGGATACAAAAGAAGAAGAAATTGATATTTCAATTGAGAGCACAAAAGAAAATGAAAATCTCATGACCGAGACCTTAGCCCGTATTTATCTCGAGCAAAAAAAGTATGAAAAAGCCATCCAAGCTTTTAAAATATTAAGTTTGAAATATCCGGAAAAAAGTAGTTTCTTTGCAAACCGAATTAAAGCTATAAAATTTTTACAAAAAAATAATTCATAAAAAACATGTCTTACACATTATTTTTAGTCTTGATTGTTATTGTAGCACTTTTGCTAATATTAATAATTATGGTTCAGAATCCAAAAGGAGGCGGATTATCAACTTCTTTTGGTGGTCAGGGATCTCAAAGTTTGGGCGGTGTTCAAAACACAACTAACTTTTTAGACAGAAGTACCTGGACGCTTGCTATTGCATTACTTGCCTTGATATTACTGTCGAATTTTGCAATTTCCAGAGATACTGTTGATACCCAATCTCAAATTGAAAATACTATAAACGATAGGGAAGCTTCAGGTGAAATTCCTAACATACTAGATGAACAACCAACAACAAGTCAGGATTCAACAAACTAATTCAACATCATATATTTTGCAAAATGCCAACTGAAATGACACGTTGGCATTTTTTATTGCCTGAAATGAAAGTATAAAATATATAAAATTATTTAAAATGCCTATCTGTCATATTTTTCGAATTGGCATGTTTTTCGACTATAAAAGTTAGATTTAAATTAACTAAAATATTATAAAAATGAGTAAAATAAAGATCAAACCATTGGCAGACAGAGTTGTTATTGAGCCTCTAGCCGCCGAAACAAAAACTGCTTCAGGAATTTATATTCCAGATTCGGCCAAAGAAAAACCACAACAAGGTAAAGTAGTAGCAGTTGGCAAAGGCACTAAAGATGAACCAACTACTGTTAAAGTAGGCGATACCGTTCTTTACGGTAAATATGCAGGTACAGAACTTAAACTTGACGGAGGAGATTATTTAATCATGAGAGAAAGCGATATTTTCGCAATTTTATAATACAATTCATTAACCTAAAAAGACATTTAATAAAATGGCAAAAGATATAAAATTTGATATAGAAGGTCGTGACGGACTGAAGAGAGGCGTAGATGCATTGGCAAACGCAGTTAAAGTAACATTAGGTCCAAAAGGACGCAACGTAGTAATTGGCAAGGCATTTGGCGGACCAATTATTACTAAAGATGGTGTTACCGTAGCAAAAGAAATAGAATTGGAAGATGCATTAGAAAACATGGGAGCCCAAATGGTAAAAGAAGTTGCCTCAAAAACAAATGATCAGGCAGGTGATGGTACTACAACCGCTACCGTATTAGCTCAGTCAATTGTAAAGGAAGGACTTAGAAATGTGGCCGCCGGAGCAAATCCGTTAGATCTCAAAAAAGGCATCGACAAAGCGGTTAAAGCAATTGTTGCCGACCTGCATAAGCAATCACAAGTGGTTGGTAATAAAATGGACAAAATAAAGCAAGTGGCTTCTATTTCTTCTAATAACGATGAAGCTGTAGGGGAACTTATTGCCGAAGCTTTTGAAAAAGTTGGGAAAGAAGGTGTTATCACTGTTGAAGAAGCCAAGGGTACAGACACTTATGTGGATATCGTTGAAGGTATGCAATTTGATCGTGGTTATCTATCACCATATTTTGTTACCGATTCTGAAAAAATGTTAACCGATCTTGAAAATCCGTATATTTTATTATACGACAAGAAAATATCTTCAATGAAAGATCTTTTACCGGTATTGGAGCCCGTTGCTCAAACAGGTAAACCTCTCTTGATCATTGCGGAAGACGTAGAAGGTGAAGCATTAGCAACTTTAGTAGTAAATAAATTACGAGGTGCTTTAAAAATTGCTGCTGTAAAAGCTCCAGGATTCGGTGATAGACGTAAAGCTATGTTAGAAGATCTTGCAATTCTAACTGGAGGTACTGTAATTGCTGAAGAAAGAGGATTTACATTGGAAAATGCAACTATTGACATGTTAGGAACCGCAGAAAGAATAACGATAGATAAAGATAACACTACAGTTATTAATGGTGCTGGCGATAAAAAAGACATTGCTTCAAGAGTAAATCAAATTAAAGCGCAGATAGAAACAACGACTTCTGATTATGACAAAGAAAAACTTCAAGAGCGATTGGCTAAATTAGCCGGTGGTGTTGCGGTATTATATGTAGGTGCAGCTTCTGAGGTTGAAATGAAAGAAAAGAAAGACAGGGTTGATGACGCTTTGCATGCTACTCGTGCTGCCGTAGAAGAAGGTATTGTTGCCGGTGGTGGTGTTGCTTTGATCAGAACTAAAAGTGTTTTAGAAAAAATAACTACCGAAAATTTAGATGAAGTAACAGGAATCCAAATTGTAGCAAGAGCTATTGAAGAGCCATTACGAATAATTGCTGAAAATGCCGGTAGTGAAGGATCTGTAGTCGTTGCAAAAGTCTTAGAAGGCAAAAAAGATTATGGGTTTAATGCCAAAACCGATGAGTATGTAAATATGTTAAAAGCCGGAATTATAGATCCAACTAAAGTAACACGAATTGCATTAGAAAACGCAGCTTCGGTTGCCGGTATGATCTTAACAACCGAATGTGCATTGATCGATATTAAAGAAGATGCCCCTGCTGGCGGAATGCCTCCAATGGGTGGTGGTATGCCAGGGATGATGTAATCTTATCAATATTTTAGAATATTTAGAAATAAAAAACGCTGCAATAATTTGCAGCGTTTTTTATTTTATCTATTCATGATCGTGACCATCATGATTTGTGGAGTCCATTTCCATTTCGGTATCTCCATCCATATCAACTTCTTTGGCTTTTAGGTCCATTTTACAAACAGGACATTGACCAGGTTCGGTATAAGATTTTCCCTTTTCACAATCCATCGGACATTGGTATACAACATTCGAAGCCATTTCTTCAGTAGCTTCCGTTTGTACTTCTTCTGTCTTCACCTCCTCTTGCTTGTCTTTTTTACAAGATGTGAATGTAAATCCTATGGTTAATAGAATTGCCAAAGCTAACATTGTTTTTTTACTCATAATTTTAATCATTTTTAAGAAATTTATTAATTCACTGTTTAACTACTATTAATTTTTAATTCTTTATTCTCCTTTTATAAAATTTCCACAATTTAATATTTTAATTTAAAAACATGGGTTTTAATTGTTTTAAGCAATATTTACTTGCCTTAAACGCAATGCATTCGCTATCACAGACACTGAACTAAAACTCATTGCCAAAGCAGCAATCATGGGTGATAACAGAATCCCGAATACCGGAAATAGCACGCCGGCGGCGATGGGTATCCCAATGGTATTATAGATCAACGCAAAGAATAGGTTTTGTTTAATATTCTTCATCACCGCTTTACTCAATTTATGCGCTTTGACTATACCATGCAGGTCTCCTTTTACCAAGGTGATCCCGGCACTTTCTATGGCCACGTCGGTACCCGTTCCCATTGCTATACCTACGTCACTTTTTGCTAAGGCAGGCGCATCATTGATGCCGTCACCGGCCATAGCCACATGTTTCCCTTCATTCTGAAGACCATTGATCACTTTTAATTTATCTTCTGGCAGCATTCCCGCCCTAAAATCTTTTAGATTTAATTGATCAGCTACAGCCTTGGCCGTATCAATATTATCGCCGGTTAACATGATCACGTTAATACCCCTATTCTGTAACTCGCCGATAGCATCTTTACTGGTTTCCTTAATGGCATCACTTATAACTACAAATCCAACCCCGACTCCATTAATAGCTAAAAAGGGTACGGTTTTCCCCATCTTTTGCTGAGCAATTACTTCCTGATGTAATTCATTCGAAATGGTAGCATTTATCTCCTGCATCATTTTTTCATTACCTAAAGCCACCTTCTTGCCTCCAATTATACCTGTAACCCCTTTTCCTGTTACAGAATTGAAATATGTAGTTTCCAACAATGCGGTATTACGTGCTTTTCCATATTTCATAGTGGCTTCTGCTAACGGATGCTCGCTAAATTGGTTTAATGAGATAATATGTTGTAACACATCTTCTTCATTATATTTTTTATTAAACGATCCTACTTTCTCAACCGATGGTTTGCCTTCTGTAATAGTTCCTGTTTTGTCGATGATAAGTGTGTCTATCTTATTCAGTTTCTCTAAAGCTTCTGCATTTTTTATTAATACGCCCGATTGCGCCCCTTTTCCCACCCCAACCATTACAGACATTGGGGTTGCCAAACCCAGAGCACAGGGACAAGCTATGATGAGTACCGCAATGGCATTAACCAAGGCAAAAACATACGCGGGTTCTGGACCAAATGCCGCCCAGACAAAAAAGGTAATGATGGAAATTATTACGACTATTGGCACAAAATATCCTGAAATTTTATCTGCAAGGTTCTGTATAGGAGCCTTACTTCTACTCGCTTTGTTTACCATCTCTATGATCTGTGAAAGCAAGGTGTCAGCACCTACTTTTTCTGCCTTCATAACGAAGGTCTGTTTTCCATTGATAGTTCCCGAATTTACCTTATCACCAATCGTTTTGATTACTGGGATAGGTTCACCAGTGATCATCGATTCATCCACAGCACTTTCACCCTCAGTGATCACTCCGTCGACCGGGATCTTATCTCCCGGTTTAACCCTCAAATGATCTCCTATTTTGATATGGTCAATAGAAATTAATTCTTCTTTACCATCTACAATTCTAAGCGCCTCATTGGGGGCTAATTTCAATAATTCTTTTACGGCATTATTAGTCCTGCTATGGGCTTTCGCTTCCAATAATTGGCCTAATAAAACCAAGGTAAGAATTACCGTAGCTGCTTCAAAATAAACATGCACTGTACCTGATGCTGTTTTAAACTGATTAGGGAAAACCTCAGGAAAAAGAATTCCAATTAAACTAAAGAGCCAAGCTACCCCGGCACCAATACCTATTAGTGTAAACATGTTAAGGTTCCATGTTTTTATCGATCTATAAGCACGTTCAAAGAACATCCATGTAGCATAAAATACTACCGGTATGGAAAGTCCAAGTTGGATCAAGTTCCAATATTTAATTTCTAAAAGTTTATATAAAGGATTGTCTGTGATCATTTCAGACATGGCTAAAAGAAAAATAGGAACTGTAAAAATACAGGCTATCCAGAATTTCCTTAGTAATTCTTTATAGGTTTTATTTTCAGCAGACTCATCTGCTTTTATAGGAACAAGGTCCATACCACAAATCGGGCATGATCCAGGAGCATCTTTGATGATTTCGGGATGCATTGGGCAGGTATATTGTACCTTTTTAGTTAGTTTGGGTTGTTCTACTAGATCCATGCCACAAACCGGGCAATCACCAGCTTCGTCATACGTTTTTTCTCCTTCACAGTGCATGGGGCAATAAAAAATTCCATTACCATCAATTTCAACCTTAGGCTTCTCAGTTTTGCTATGGTTTTCCTTGCCGGGAATTTCGATAGTATAATGCAGACCTGCATTTAACATTGCTGCCTGAAGTTTTTCAAGTGAAATATGCGGGTTCATTTCTATAGTGACCTCTTCTTTCTCCAGATCGGCAACCACATTTTTAATCTCTGCCAAACTCAATAGCGTATTTTCGACATTGGTTTTACAACCATTACATGTCATTCCATAAATCTTATAAGTATGTTTCATTTTCGGCTATTTTATTTTATAACAGTTGTCACTTCTCCACATGAGTGCATGGCTTTACCAAAATAGGGATTTTTGATCTCCTTTGAAAGACTTAACCAATTCGCACCTTTGTTATTATCTGCCATTGGGCAATATTGCACAAAGATGTCTTTACCCAATGGTTTATAAGTATTTGATAACATGACCATCGACTTAGAAACAGGCTGAAACGCATTTCGTACTTCTTCAATTTTTTTAAAATGCTCTATATGTTCCATTGCTTTTTTTATGTCATTATTTTGATTCATCCAAAAATTATGAGAATCTCCTTTAAATAATTTCATATCAATATTTTCAAGGGTTTTTAGCATATTAGAACCATATTTTTTTGCGGCCTTTAAATCATCGTTTGTTAAGGCATCCTTCATGGCAAAATATTCATCATATAAAGGTTGTAAGCTTGCCTTTGCATTATTGTTAATTGAAATACTTTTACCAATGTTGTATTCCGAAGAATATGTAGAATTCTGAACCTGATTACCACCATGATCATGCTCTGTTGAAATGGTGCCACCTTCAGGGTTCATCATGCTTGGTTTACCTGCCAATTGAGAGGCTGCATCGACTGTAAAGGTACCATTTACGACTATTTCTTCGCCATTTGATAATCCATTTTTTATAACATAGGCATCTCCTAGCGATGGGCCTAAAGTTACTTCCCGGAGCTTAAAATTAACCATGTTTCCTTCATTTGCTTTAATATAAACAACAGATCGCTCACCCGTCCACATCACAGCCGTTTTAGGTATTACTATTTCTTCCGATACGGTTTTATTCTGATCATTTTTAAGAATACCAGAAACAAACATTTCCGGTTTCAAAGAATTTCCTGTATTTTTAACTTCAACACGTGCGGAAGCCACCCTGGTTTGTGGGTTGATAAAAGGATCTATAAATGATATTTTTCCTTCAAAAGTTTTACCTGGTAGCGACTGAATCGTATAAGTAACTTTTTGACCCACCTTTACCCATGGCATATCGCTTTCGTAAATGTCAAACATTACCCAAACTGCTGATAGATCTGTAATTTCATATAGCGACATTCCGCGATCTACATAATCTCCTAATTCAACTTTTTTAGCTGTTACAATCCCTGAAACGTCAGCCGTTATCGGGAAACGCTGAATTGGTTTTCCCGTTGTTATAATTTTATTAATCGTATTCTCTCCAATCTTCCAATTTCTCAATTTTTCTTTGGCAGCATGAAAGAGTTCTGGTTGAGATTCCTTAATTCCATTTGCCTGTAATAATTCTTCTTGAGCCGTTACTAATTCTGGTGAATAAACCATGGCAAGCGTCTGTCCGCGGTTCACTTTTTCCCCGGTAAAATTAATATTTAATTGTTCTATCCTGCCTGGAATATGCGTAGATTGAGCATACAATTTGCGTTCATCAACCTGCACTTTACCATTCAGCCTAAGTTCCTTATTAGCCTCCTTTTTACCAACTATCAGTGTTTGGATATTGGCCAATTTCATGGCATTTTCGGTCATTTGAATGGATCTCGGGTCAGTTTCGCCTTGATCTGAATCTAATGGGATTAATTCCATGCCACAAATTGGACAATTTCCTGGTTCTGATTGTCGAATTTGAGGATGCATGGAACACGTCCAGATTGTATTTTTATTCTGCTCTGTTGCTTGAGCATCCATATTTTCATTGGATTTATTTCCTCCAAAAATTAACCATCCTAGCAAGAGTCCTAATAATAAGATTCCCGCCATTTTTATGATATTTTTGTTCTTTGTATTCATCTTATTCTTCTTTAGAAAGTAAATAATCTATTTTTGATTGTGCTGTAAATTGGTTTTTGATTTCTGTCGTTGTAGCCGTTTGATACATCAACAGATCCTGGTTCATTCTCAATATCTCTTCAAAATCTGTATTCGAATTACTATAAGTTGACAATAATAATTTGATGGCTTGTTCAGTTCTTTCTGTTTGATTTTTATATAAATCAATAAGTTTTCCAGCCTTAGCTAGTTCATATTCTGCTATTTTAAAGCTAGAAGTCAAATTATTCTTTATTGCCTGTTGTTCATAATCCGTTGCCTCTAACATAAAATCCATTTCTTTCTGAGCTGCTTTATATTTTTTTCTAAAAATAGG
>CBDUPN010000008.1:0-46813 GCA_965369125.1 uncultured Aureibaculum sp.
ATTTTTCGAAGAAGAATTTGAAATCACCAAGATTCTTCTAAACTATATAGTTTAGTTCGAGATCTGATATAAAATATAAATTATAGAATAATGAAAAAATATATTATAGCAGTTTTATTATTAAGTGCAGGACTTTTTTATGCGCAGGATGGAGCTGGAAAATATTCAATTAAGAATTTAGATATAAATACTTCTAACTCTGATTTTGGAACATCTTTACGAGGAGAAAATAAATTAGTCTTTACTTCTCCCAGAACAGGTTTTAATATCATTAAAGATGTTTGGAAACAAAACGGGCAACGATATTTAGATCTTTATGAAGGTACTATTAACGAAAATGGTGACGTACTTGATAAAGAAAGGCTGAAAGGTGAAGTGAACTCTAGATATCATGAAGGGAATGCAGTATTTACTAAAGATGGTAAAACAGTTTATTTTACTAGAGATAATTATTACAATAAACGACTAGGAGTTGATAATCAAGGATGGACGAATTTGGCTATGTTCAAAGCCATGGTGAATAATAAGGGTGAATGGATAAACGTCATACCAATGCCATTTAATAATGTTGAGTATTCTGTGGGTCATCCGGCATTAAGCGATGATGAAAAAACGTTATATTTTACTTCTGACATGCCTGGATCATTAGGTGAAACTGATATTTTTAAGGTAGAAGTAAACCAAAGCGGATTCGGAAACCCAGTTAATTTAGGTCCAAAAATAAACTCAACAGCTAAGGACTGGTTTCCCTTTGTAGACGGAAACGTATTATATTTTGCATCAGACAGATGGGGCGGTAAAGGCGGTTCAGATGTGTATGCAGCCAAATTAGAAGGTTTTGTGACTGAACCGGTAAATCTAAATGAACCAATAAACTCAGCTAGCGATGATTATGCATTTATCATAAATAGTGAAACAAGAAAGGGATATTTTTCAAGTAATAGAGAAGGAGGTAAAGGAGATGATGATATTTATTCCTTTATTGAAGAAGAACCAGTTACTTTTAAATGCCATCAAACGGTTATGGGTGAAGTTAGAGATAAAAACACTACCGAACTTTTAGCTGGTGCTGAAGTGGTATTAAATGATAAGGATGGTAATCTGCTAAAAACCTTTGTCGTACAAGACGATGGGATTTTTTCCTTCGAAATTGATTGTGAAACAGAATATAAATTGGAAGGCAAGAAAGTTGGTTATACGCCTCAATCAAAAACTTTCACAACCTCTAATGAGGCAGATAAGGAACTCAAAATGCTGATATTGTTGGGTACTGGTGATATTGATTTCCTTGCAGACGGTAGAACTACGGAGGATGAAAAAGAAGATATTAAACCAGAGGGATTACCTGATGTATTACCGGATGAAATCGTAAGAGCGAGAGCAGGTACATATATTGTTAATATAGATCCGATCTACTTTGAATTGAATTCTTCATACCTAACAAAACAAGCAAAGATTGAATTACAAAAAGTAGTAGATCTTATGAATAAATACCCGAAAATGGTGATAGAATCTGCCTCTCATACAGATTCAAGAGGTATTGAAGGTTATAATTTATGGTTATCAGATAGAAGAGCTAAATCTACAGTAAATTATATTATTGATCGTGGTATAGATCCAAGTAGAATAACAGGTAAAGGATACGGTGAAACGCAACTTATAAATCAATGTACAGACGGTGTTGAGTGTACAGAAGCTCAACATGAAAAGAACAGACGTACAGAATTTGTAATTATAAGAATGTAATTTATATATAATCCAATTATTAAAAAACCTTCGTTTTACCGAAGGTTTTTTAATTTAAATCTATACTATATTTTTTGGTACAACGTTTGATTAACATAAATTAAAATAAACTTATGAGACAAATACTCAGTATTTTATTTATTTTAAATATAATAATTTTAAATGCCCAGATTGAGAGAGCGGATTCAATTAAATCCGCAGAATATAGCATTAGGAATTTAAGTGTTAATACTAAATACGCAGATTTTGGCTCTACCTATATGGGTAAAGAAAAGATTGTTTTTTCTTCTTCAAGAAGAACCCCAGGTGTTGTAAATAAAGTCTGGAAAGAAAATAATCAGCCTTACTTGGATCTATATATTGGTGATGTTACTGAATCGGGAGAAATTATTAATGTAGAATCCTTTTCGAGTGATGTGAATTCGAAATTCCACGATGCATTTGTTGCATTTTCCCCGGATCTAAAAGAAGTATATTTTACTTCAAACAGTTATATGCGGAGAAAAATAAAATCTCCTAATACCAATATTTTCAAAGCAACCGTAGCTGAAAATGGAGAATGGCAGCATTTTGTTTCATTGCCTTTTAACAGTACAGAATATGACACGGGTCATCCTGTTCTTAGCGAGGACGGTAAAAAACTTTATTTTGTTTCTAATATGCCGGGCACCTTAGGAGATACAGACATTTTTATGGTAGAAATAAAAGATGGCCATTATGGTAAAGTTATCAATTTAGGTCCCACTGTGAATTCTGAAGCAAAAGAATACACTCCGTATATTGATGGAAATATTATATATTTTTCATCTACAAGAGAAGGCGGTAAGGGTGGTTTTGATATTTATATGACGAAACTTGATGGATCCATCCCAGAGCCTATTAATTTAGGAGAACCGATGAATAGTGCCGGCGATGATTTTTCTTTTATAATAGATAATGCAAAATTACAAGGATATTTTTCGTCGAACAGAGCAAATGGCGAAGGAGATGATGATATTTATTCATTCGTTCAGGAAACAAAAATACCAATCTGCGATCAGGCAATATCAGGTGTGATAAAAGATAAAGTTACAGGCTATGTTCTTGCTAATGCTTTTGTAGCCTTGATCGATTCCGAAGGAAATCAGTTAAGAAAGGTAGAAACCAAGGCAGGTGGAGAATTCTATTTTGGATTAGACTGTGCTAATAACTATACATTAGAGGTAACTAAGGACGGATTTTTTAATTCAACGGAGATAATTAAGACAACAAATGTTAATGGACTCGAAAATGATATTACTATTTTTATTGAAGAGAAAGAGTTTATCGATAGAAATGGCAAAGAAATGCTGAATGTTGAAAGTATTAATTTCGAATTGAATAAAAGCGATATTAAAGAGGGTTCCATGCGGGTTTTAGACAAAGTAATAAGGTTAATGAAGAAATATCCTAATATGGAGATTGAATTTGGTGCCCACACCGATTCTAGGGGAGGTGATGAATACAATTTAAGATTGTCAGAAAGTAGGGCTCAAACCACTGTAGAGTATCTAATCTCAAAAGGAGTGAGTTTCATGAAAATATCTGGCAAAGGATATGGCGAAACAGAACTTATTAATGATTGTAGTAACGGTGTAAATTGTTCAGATTATGAACATAGTTTGAATAAGCGCACAGAATTTGTGGTTCTAAAAAAATAGTATTTTTTTAATTAGATATTAATTATCATAAAGCACCTTTCTCAAAGGTGCTTTTTTGCTTTCTTCAATCAATAATTTCAATAAAATATGTAATTTCGCGGTTCGTTAGAAGTTTTATACAAAATGAGTACTAAATTTAGAGAATATAAGGGATTGGATCTTACCAAAGTTGCAGATGAAACTTTAAAGTTTTGGGAAGAGAATGATATATTCCAAAAAAGTATTACATCACGCGACGAAAACAACCCCTTTGTGTTCTATGAAGGGCCTCCTTCGGCCAATGGACTTCCTGGTATTCATCATGTAATGGCTCGTGCTATAAAAGATATTTTTTGCAGGTATAAAACATTACAAGGCTATCAGGTTAAACGAAAAGCCGGTTGGGATACGCATGGATTACCTATCGAACTTGGAGTTGAAAAAGAATTAGGAATAACAAAAGAAGATATAGGGGTTAAAATAACCATTGAAGAATATAACGAAGCTTGTAAAAAAGCAGTGATGCGCTACACCGATGTTTGGGAAGACCTTACACGTAAAATGGGGCATTGGGTAGATATGCATAACCCTTATATAACCTACAAACCTAAGTATATTGAATCAGTATGGTGGTTGCTAAAGCAGATTTATGACAAGAAATTGTTGTATAAAGGTTATACGATCCAGCCTTATTCTCCAAAAGCGGGCACAGGGCTAAGTTCTCACGAACTTAATCAACCCGGTACCTATCAAGATATTACAGATACGACTGTTGTGGCTCAATTTAGAGCCATACCCGAATCTTTACCAAAAGAATTAAAAGACCTAGGAAGTATTTACTTTTTAGCATGGACAACAACACCTTGGACACTACCAAGTAATACCGCTCTAACAGTGGGATCAAAAATTGATTATGTTGTTGTTTCAACCTATAACCAATATACATTTGAACCAACCAATGTTGTATTAGCAAAAAAATTAGTTGAATATCAATTTTCAGGTAAATTTTATAAAGCCGAAAGTGTAGATGAATTGAAGGCTTTTAAAGCAAACGATAAAAAGATTCCTTATAGGATCACCAAGGAATTTAAAGGGAAAGAGTTGGTCGGGATTCGTTATGAACAGCTGTTAAAGTATGCGCTTCCTTATCAAAACCCCGAGAATGCATTTAGGATTATAGCTGGTGATTTTGTTACTACCGAAGACGGTACAGGTATCGTCCATACAGCTCCAACATTTGGTGCAGATGATGCTTTGGTTGCAAAACAGGCCGTTCCCGAAGTACCTCCAATGCTTGTTTTAGACACTAATGATAATCCTGTTCCACTGGTAGATCTTCAGGGTAAATTCAGATCGGAAATGGGTGAATTTGCCGGTAAATATGTCAAAAATGAATATTATGAAGATGGAGAAGCTCCAGAGCGATCAGTTGACGTTGAACTTGCTATTAAACTGAAGGAAGAGAATAAAGCATTTAAAGTTGAAAAATATAAACATAGTTATCCTAATTGTTGGAGAACAGATAAACCTATTTTATACTATCCTTTAGACTCATGGTTTATCAAAGTTTCGGAGAAAAGAGACAGAATGTTTGATCTGAATGAAACGATTAATTGGAAACCCAAATCTACAGGAGAAGGACGTTTTGGAAATTGGTTAAAAAATGCAAATGATTGGAATTTATCACGTTCCCGTTTTTGGGGAATACCACTTCCAATTTGGCGCACAGAAGATGGGTCCGAAGAACTAATTATTGGATCTATAGAAGAACTAAAAAAAGAGATGAATCATTCCATAAAAGCTGGATTTATGGAAGCTGATGTATTTGCCGATTTTGAAGTTGGAAATATGAATGAAGATAATTATGATCGAGTAGATTTACATAAGAACATAGTAGATAAAATTACTTTGGTATCACCATCCGGTAAACCCATGCAACGCGAAACGGATCTGATAGATGTTTGGTTTGATTCAGGGTCTATGCCTTATGCACAATGGCATTATCCTTTTGAAAACAAAGAATTGATTGATGAAAATTTATTTTTTCCTGCTGATTTTATCGCAGAAGGTGTCGATCAAACCAGAGGATGGTTCTATACGCAACATGTCATTGGAACATTGGTTTTTGATTCAATTGCCTACAAAAATGTAGTCTCTAACGGATTGGTTTTAGATAAAGACGGTAAAAAAATGTCTAAACGCTTAGGTAATGCTGTAGATCCCTTCCAAACAATGGAAAAATATGGAGCCGACGCTACGCGTTGGTATATGATCTCTAATGCCAACCCTTGGGATAATTTAAAGTTCGACCTTGATGGTGTTGATGAAGCAAGGCGTAAGTTCTTTGGCACCTTATATAATACCTATTCTTTTTTTACCCTTTATGCCAATATCGATAAATTTTCATATGCAGAACCCGATATTGAAGTTTCAAAAAGACCAGAAATTGATCGTTGGATCTTATCAGAACTGAATTCATTAATTAAAAACGTAGAGTCTTACTATGACGATTACGAGCCAACCAAGGCGGCAAGGGCAATTCAGAATTTTGTTACCGAAAATTTAAGTAATTGGTTTGTGAGATTAAGTAGAAGGCGTTTTTGGAAAGGAGATTATGGCCAAGATAAGATATCTGCCTATCAAACTTTATATACCTGTTTATTGTCGGTAGCTAAACTAGGGTCACCTATTGCACCGTTCTATATGGACCAATTATATAGAGACCTTACAGCTGCAACAATTAAAAAGAAAGAAGAATCTGTTCATTTAACAAAATTCCCTAAGTACGAAAAAGCATTCGTAGACGTTTCATTAGAACGCAAAATGCAGAAAGCTCAAGCAATATCTTCGATGGTATTGTCATTACGTAAAAAAGAAATGATAAAAGTTCGTCAGCCATTGCAACGCATCATGATTCCTATACTAGATCAGCAAGATAAAAAGGATATTGAAGCTATAGCTGATTTGATAAAGTCTGAAGTAAACGTTAAAGAAATTGAATTAATAGATGATGCTTCCGGTATATTGATAAAGAACATAAAACCCAACTTTAAACTATTAGGACCTAAAGTGGGTAAAGACATGAGATTGGTTACTCAGGAAATAGGAAAACTTACACAGGAAGATATCAACAAAGTTGAAAAAGAAGGTGAATTATTACTTGAAATTAATGGAAAAAATATTATCTTAACACTCGAAGAGGTTGAAATTTCCTCACAAGATATCGAAGGCTGGTTGGTGGCTAATCAAGGCAATTTAACAGTAGCTTTAGACGTTACAATATCATCTGAGTTAAGAAAAGAAGGGATTGCAAGAGAACTCGTTAACAGAATTCAAAATTTACGTAAAGAATCTGGTTTCGATGTTACAGATAAAATAAGATTAAAAATAAAAAAGGATGGGGTAATTGAAGACGCTATCTTAGATAATAATAAATATATAAAAAACGAAACCCTAACAAAGGAGTTATTGTTAGAAGATGAAGTTAAAAATGGTATAGATATTGTGTTTGACAAGGTCAATACTAAATTATTAATAGAAAAAATATAAGCGATATGACAGAGAACAAAGTAAAATATTCAGACGCTGAACTTAAAGAATTCAAAGAGATTATTCTAAAAAAAATAGAAACAGCAAAGGAAGACCTGGCATTGATAAGAAGTTCTTATATGAATGATAGCAACAATGGTACTGATGATACATCACCTACTTTTAAAGCTTTTGAAGAAGGTTCTGAAACCATGTCAAAAGAGTCTAATGTTCAATTAGCCATCCGTCAGGAAAAATTTATTAGAGATTTGCAAAATGCTTTATTGCGAATTGAAAATAAAACGTATGGAATATGCCGTGTTACGGGTAAACTTATTCAAAAAGAAAGACTAAAATTAGTACCGCATGCAACCTTGAGCATCGAAGCTAAAAATATGCAATCTTAATATAAAAAGCTTCCGTTATCGGAAGCTTTTTTTTTCAAAAAGAATTCTTAAAGTTTGTCTATAGAAATCTTAAATTAGGTCAATACGCTTTGATTACATCCAATTACTACTTCAATTTAGATACAGAACACAATATTATTATTACTTTTGTCAAGCTTTTAAAAAACTGAAAAATTTCGAATGAAAAAAGCAATCCTAATTATTGTAATCATACTCCTATTAGATCAAATCAGCAAAATTTGGATGAAAACCCATTTTGTATTAGGTGAAGAATTTAAAGTTTTAGGCTTGGATTGGTTCCGAATTCATTTTTTAGAGAATAATGGTATGGCTTGGGGGACAGAGTTCGGGGGTAAAAATGGAAAGCTTTTTTTAACTTTATTCCGTTTAATTGCCATTGTAGGAATTGGATATTGGCTATATAGTGCACTAAAAAGTGCTGCACCGAGAATTTTGATAATGGCGATTGCGCTTATATTCGCAGGAGCCTTAGGGAATATTATCGACTCCGTATTTTATGGGTCTATCTTTAGCGATAGTTATGGACAAATTGCTACTTTTTTACCTAAAGATGGAGGATATAGCTCCCTTTTTCATGGAAAGGTAGTAGATTTATTCTATTTTCCTCTAATCGAAAATGCTGAACTACCTTCGTGGATTCCCGAAATTAATTTTAATTGGCCAGATTGGTTACCATTCATTGGTGGCAAGAACTTTTCGTTATTCGTTGACAGGCATTTTACTTTTTTTCAATATGTTTTTAATGTGGCCGATGCAGCTATAACTTCTGGAGTTTGTTTACTATTACTATTTAATAAAAAAGCTTTTCCGAAAAAAGAAGAAAGTATTCCTGCCGAAAATATTGTTCCTCCGGTGATAGTTAGGCATTACGAAAAACCAAAAGTGTAAATTTAAAAGTGAAGTTAAATTTATTAACTTCGCTTAATGGCTATCCCAGAATTAGAATTACAATTAAAAACATTACCCAACCAGCCTGGTGTTTATCAATACTTTGATAAAGAGGGTAAGATTTTGTACATTGGAAAAGCCAAAAATTTAAAAAAAAGGGTTGGTTCGTACTTTACTAAAAATCATGAAAATGGTAAAACCAAAGTATTAGTCAAAAAAATTGCTACTATTAAGCATATTGTAGTTTCGACAGAAACAGATGCACTCCTTTTAGAAAATAATTTAATTAAAAAATACCAGCCACGTTATAACGTGATGTTGAAAGATGATAAGACCTATCCATGGATTTGCCTTAAAAATGAATCTTTCCCAAAGGTTTTCTTAACTCGAAATGTCATTAAAGATGGATCTGAGTATTTTGGCCCATATACATCTGTCAGAACCGCTAAAGCTTTGTTGTCGTTAATAAAGGAGTTATATCCATTAAGAACTTGTGTTTATGATTTGTCGCAAAGAAATATTGAAAGCAAAAAATACAAGGTTTGTCTGGAATACCATATTAAGAATTGTCTAGGGCCATGTGAAGGATTACAATCTGAAAACGATTATTTAGATGATATTAAAGCCATTCGTAATATAATTAAAGGTAATTTTAAGGAATCATTACAAAAGTTTAATGATTTGATGATAGATTTTTCGCATAAAACTGAGTACGAAGAAGCGCAAAAAATTAAAGAGAAAATTGACTTATTAGCAAATTACCAAGCTAAATCGACCGTTGTTAATCCTTCTATTTCAAATGTAGATGTGTTTTCTATTATTTCGGATGAAAGTTTCGCTTATGTGAATTTTTTCAAAGTTATGAATGGTGCCATAATTCAGTCACATACCACTGAGATCAAAAAAAAATTAGACGAAAGCGATAAGGAACTACTAGAACTATCCATAATAGAAATAAGAAATAGATTTAATTCGCAGTCTAAGGAAATATATGTCCCGTTTAAGGTGAACCTAGGGCCTGAAATTAAAGTAAAAGTCCCAAAATTAGGTGATAAAAAAAGGATTGTAGAATTATCTTTGAGAAACGCCAAATATTATAGGCAAGAAAGGTTTAAGCAAATAAAAATAGTAGATCCTGATAGGCATACAAACAGAATAATGTCTCAGATGCAAAAAGACCTGCGATTAACAGAACAACCGAGATATATAGAATGCTTTGATAATTCTAATATTCAAGGTTCAAATCCCGTGGCGGCTTGTGTTGTATTTAAAAATGGCAAACCCAGTAAAAAAGAATATAGAAAATACAATATAAAAACCGTGGTAGGTCCAGACGATTTCGGTTCGATGGAAGAAGTGGTTCATCGGAGATATAAAAGACTATTGGATGAAGCACAAGATTTACCTCAATTAATTGTTATAGATGGAGGTAAAGGGCAATTGTCATCCGCGCTTAAGAGTTTAGAAATTTTAGGGTTAAGAAAAAAAATAGCTATTATTGGAATTGCAAAAAGATTGGAAGAAATTTATTATCCTGATGACCCAATACCCATGTATCTAGATAAAAAATCGGAAACGTTAAAAATAATTCAACAATTGCGTAATGAGGCACATAGGTTTGCTATCAATTTTCATAGAAATAAAAGAAGCAAAAGCGCAATACAAACTGAACTTGAACAAATACCGGGTATCGGTAACCAAACTATAGTAAATTTGTTGAAGCATTTTAAATCGGCTAAAAGAGTTTCAAAAGCATCTATAGAGGAGTTGGAATCGATTATTGGAGCTTCACGGGCATTAAAAATTTTTGAATACTATCATCAAAATGAATAAATTAAATTCTTACATTTTTAGAAATTTTCTAGTGGCGCTTTGTCTACTTCAAACATTCAGTATGGCATCTCAAGAAAATATTAGCCATATGGAAGATTTAAAAGTGGGTTTAGTATTAAGTGGTGGGGGCGCTAAGGGATTTGCGCATGTTGGTGTTTTAAAAGTTCTTGAAGAAGCGGGGGTAAGAGTTGACTATATTGGAGGAACGAGCATGGGAGCTATTATAGGCGCATTATACGCTTCGGGTTACGCTGCTAATGAATTGGATTCAATCGTTACCTCACTTAATTATTCTGAGTTGATGCAGGATATATTACCGAGAAAAGCTAAATCTCTATATCAAAAAGAAAATACAGAAAAGTATGCCCTTACTTTGAGATTAAAAAATGGAAATATCGCTTTGCCTTCAGCAATATCTAAAGGACAAAACGTTTTTAATATGTTGTCAAGGTTAACAGAACATGTTCATAGTATAGAAGATTTTTCAGAATTACCTATACCATTTTTTTGTGTAGCCACGAATTTAGAAAATGGGGCAATCGAAATATTGGAAAAAGGGTTTTTACCGCTAGCAGTAAGAGCCAGTGGTTCTTTCCCTACATTATTAGACCCAGTTGAAATAGACGGTAAGTTGTTAACGGATGGTGGTGTGGTAAATAACTTTCCTGTAGATATCATGAGACAAAAAGGGGTTAACCTAATTATTGGTGTAGATGTTCAAGATAAATTAAATGAACGTGATAATTTAGATTCAGCACCTAAAATTGTAATGCAAATAATTAGTTTTCAAATGTACAATGAGGTAGGAACTAAAAGAAAAGAAACAGATCTCTATTTACATCCGGATATTAGTGACTATAATGTGGTGTCTTTTGAAGTAGCAAAAGAGATAATTGATAAAGGGGAAGCAGTCGCTCAAAAACAATTAAATCAATTAAAGAGTATTGCAAACAAACAAGTTGGAATTAATATTTCTGCTTTAAATAAAGGCAAGCATAAGAAAAAAGAAGAATTCTATTTAAATAATATTACAATCATTGGGAATAAGAACTATACCAATGAATATATCTTAGGAAAATTAAAATTAGTCAAATCGTCAACTACAAGTTATAAAAAATTTAACGAAGGAATCGATAATCTATCGGCTACCGGAAATTTCAAAAGTATTCAATATAAATTCTTGAAAAAAGAGGGAGGTTTAGAGTTAGAATTTAATTTAAAGGAAGAAGAGGAATCCTCTTATTTACAATTTGGCATACACTATGATGATCTTTATAAAACAGGAGGCTTAATTAATTATACAACCAAACACGCAATTTTTAAGAACGATCTTTTGTCTGCAGATTTAATTTTAGGAGATAATATTCGATATAATATCGATTATTTTATTGATAATGGTTTTCATTGGAGTTACGGAATCAAAACCCGTTATAATAAATTTGATAAATCGTTTTTCGAAAGCATCATAAATGATGAAACTCCAATTACTGAAGAAATAAATAAAAGACCTCTTAAATTTAATGATTTTACAACACAACTTTATTTACAAACAGCATTTAATTCAGACATCGCATTAAGAATTGGTGTTGAAGATAAATTTATTAGAATTTCTTACGAATCATTAATCAATAATATTCCGTCCAAATTTTTTCTTGAGAATACTAACTATATTAATGCTTATTCTAACTTATTATTAGACACTTATGATCATAAAGACTTTCCTAAGAAAGGCTTATTTTTATTTGCAGATTATAAGATCTTTTTACTAGCTTCTAATTTTGAGGAAGATTTTAAATCATTTTCACAACTTAAGGGCAAACTTGGTGGAGCATTCACCATTGGAAATAAATTTACAACGCACATAGTTTCTGAAGCTGGAATAACGATTGGCACCGCGAGCAGTAGGATATTTAATTATTTCCTCGGAGGAAATAATCAGAATTTTATTAATAATTTTAGTAGTTTTTATGGTTACGATGTAGGTGATCTAAATGAATCATCATTCTTAAAATCATCGGTTACTTTTAGATATGAGTTATTTAAAAATAATTATGCCTCATTTACAGCTAATGCCGCTAGAGTGGATGAAGACCTTTTTAATAAAGGAGCCATTTTTGACAATACCAAAACCGGTTATGCTGTGGGTTATGGCCTAAAATCTCCCGTTGGACCAATTGAGTTGAAATATACCTGGTCACCCGACACGAACCAAAATTATTGGTTTTTTAATGTAGGTTTCTGGTTTTAATCGCTTTCAAAATAACTACTCCTAATCTTTAGGCAATTATAAATTTCTTCTTAAACAATCTATTTTTGAGTTTTATAGTTAAGAAAAATAAAACAGGAACAATAACAAGGGTTAAAAAAGTCGCAAATGTTAATCCAAAAATTATGGTCCATGACATTGGCCCCCAAAAAGCAACGTTTTCACCTCCAATATAGAATTGCGGATCAAACTCTGTAAATAATGTCATAAAATTAATATTTATCCCAATTGCTAAAGGCAACAAACCTAAAATTGTAGTAATCGCAGTTAGTAATACCGGCCTTAATCTTGTTTTTCCTCCTTCAACTATACTATTATAAATTATTTTATTTGTTAAGATACCCTCTTCTAAATCAGCCTCTATTTGGTTTCGTTTTATGACTAAATTGGTATAATCTATAAGAACAATGGCATTATTAACCACAATACCTGCTAATGAAATAATACCAATCATGGTCATCATAATAACAAATTCCATTCTAAAAATCAGTAATCCTAGTAATACACCAATAAGACTGAGTAGCACGGCTAATGAAATTATTATTGGTGTAGAAGTTGAATTGAATTGGCCAACCATAATTAGGAAAATAAAAAACACCGCAATTAATAAGGCTTTACTTAAAAATGCCATTTCTTCTGCCTGTTGCTCTTGTTCACCAGTAAACGAAATAGAAATATCTTTAGGGATATTATAATTATTTAATACCTTTTTAATTTGATCATTCACTTCTGTAGGGTTATAGTTTTCTAATACGTTCGAAAATATTGTAATTACCCTGTTTAGATCTTTGCGTTTTACAGCACTAAATGTTGATGAATTTTCTGAATGGGCTATAGAGGAGATTGGAATCTGAACTATTTTGCCACTAGATTGATCCCTGAACGTAATTTTCTGGTTGATTAACGCCTCTTTATTATATCGATATTTATCCATTAAACGTATATTTATTGGATAGTCATCTTCACCATCCTTAAAGGTCGAAACTTCTTTTCCAAACAATGAAGTTCTCATTACATCACCAATCTGCCCCGTCGATACATTTAATCTACGGGCTTTTTGTCTATCAATTATAATCGGGAGTTCTGGTTTACCTTGTTCAACATCCAATTTTAGGTCTTCTATCCCTACAATATTGGCATTGCTTATAAATTGCCTCATACCTTCTGCCGTAGCTAATAATTTATCGTAGTTATCTCCTGCTACTTCAATATTGATAGGTGCTCCTGCGGGAGGGCCATCTGCTGGACGGTCAACGGTGATATTAACTCCCGGAAATCCATATAATAATTCTCGAATTTCGATAAGTACATCGTTGGTGTCTATTCCGTCACGATCGATAAATTTAACGAAGTCAACTGTAATACGCGCTTTATTTGGTGTTGTACCTCCTTGTTGACCTTGATTAGGGTCACTCGTGCCTTCACCAACTTGACCTATAACCGATGTAATTAGAAAGTTAGACCCATCTCTCTCGAATTTCTTTAAATGTTCTTGAATTTTATCTTCAATTTCTTTTGACAATTTGTTTGTTAGTTCAATGTCGGTACCAATAGGATATTCTAAATAAACATATACTTGTTTGGGCGGTGTTTCTGGAAAGAATAAAACTTTAGGCGGAAATGAAGCAAACAAGAAAAATGATAATAGTAATAATCCAAAAGTTCCTAAAAAGAATAAACGTGGTTTTTTACCATTCAAGGCAAATTTCAAAGTGCCTTCATAAATATTTTCTATTCGAGGTAAAAATTTATACTGAAACCATTTGGTAGCCGGCGTTAATAACTTAGTATTAACAACTCGAAGTATTCCCGCCAACACTAGTAATAAGCCTATGGCATTAAAGGCTTTTATTTGTAAAGTAAGACCTGCAACAATAAAAATTACACCTGCAAAGAAAATAATTATACTATACCTTAATATTTTTTTGAAATCAACCTCATCTTCTTTGATCTTCATATAAACTGAAGTCAACATTGGATTAATTACCAGAGCCACAAAAAGGGAAGAGCCCAATACTATTATTAATGTTATTGGTAAAAATCGCATAAACTCACCCATCATTCCCGGCCAAAAGGCCAGGGGTAAAAAGGCGGCTAAGGTTGTTGCAGTTGATGCGATAATGGGCATAGCCACTTCACCAACACCATATTTTGCAGCATCAATTTTTGAATATCCTTCGTCTAAAAGTCTATAAATATTTTCAACTACTACGATACCATTATCAACTAACATCCCTAGTGCTAATACTAATGAAAAGAGTACCATGATATTTAGGGTAACTCCCAATGCATTTAACAAAATAAATGAGATAAACATAGATAGTGGTATAGCGATTCCTACAAATAGGGCATTTCTTATGCCAAGGAAGAAAAGAAGCACAAGCACCACTAAAATAACACCCAATATGATACTGTTTTCAAGGTCAGACACCATAGTTTTAGTGTCGTTCGTCATATCGTTGGTCTTCGAGATATAAAGATTAGAAGGAAAATATGAATCTTTTGCTTTTGCGATGATCTCATCAATTTGAGTAGATGCATTAATTAAATTTTCACCCCCTCTTTTTGTGACATCGAGCATAACCACAGTTTTAGAAAATTCGCGTGCGTAACTTTCTTTTTCCTGTTCTTTGAATCTGACCTCTGCAATATCTCTTAGATAAACTATATTGCCATCTTCTTGCTTTACAATAATGTTTTCAATTTCTTTAGCTGACTTGAATTCACCGATAACGCGAACATTTCTTCGTAAACCACCTTCCAGTAAATCACCACCAGAGACGGTCATATTCTCATTTTTAATAGCATCGCCGATATCGTTAAAACTTATTTTAGAGATCTGCATTTTGTATAGGTCGACGCTAATCTCCATTTCTTTATCTTGAATACCGCGAATATCAACTTTTGAGATCTCTGGTACCTTTTCGATTTCATCTTCTAAGTACTCTCCATATTCTTTAAGCTGATCCATAGAGAAATCTCCCGATAAATTGATGTTCATGATAGGCATTAATTCAGCGAAATTCATTTCTTGAACAGCCGGATCTGCAGGTAAATCTTTTGGAAAATCTTTATCAGATGTTGCTGCGTCTACCTTGTCTTTTACTTTGCGCAAAGCTTCTGTGGGTGTAACACTAAAATCGAATTTTACCTGTATGGATGAAAATCCTTCTATGGAAGTTGAGACAATCTCATCTACTCCCGATATACCGTTGATTTCTTTTTCTAACGGACGTGTAATTAGTTTCTCAATATCAAGTGCAGAATTACCTGGATAAGGAGTAGCAATATAAATTTCAGGAACGACAATTTCCGGAAATGCTTCTCTTGGCATGCTTTGATAGGAAAAAAGTCCGGCCAGGAAGATCATTGCAATAATTACAAACACGGTCATTTTATTATGAATAGACCAAGTAGATAATTTAAATTCTTTTAATACTTTCTTCATTATGATTTTGTTATATAAATGAATTCTAGTTTATATTATCGACTATTTTAACAACATCTCCGGCCTTAACAAGTCGTGCGCCAGCATTAACTAAGGTGTCGGTTGCAACAAGCCCATCTCTTACAAAAATTTCATTTTTATATTCGTTCTCTACAGAAATTAATTTTTTCACGACTACTTTTTCGTTATTCTTGTTCTCAAGCGTATAAACATAATTATTCCCTTTTTGATCTTGTTGCACTAAAGTTGAAGGAATTATTAAACCCTCTGATTTAAAATCAAGGATCTTGAGGTCAGCCAATAAATTTGGTTTAATAAGTTTGTCTTTATTGGGGACATTAATCTTGACTTTAAAACTTCTATTATCTGGATTAATATAATTGCTGATTTGGGTAATCTTAGAATCTATTCTCTTATCTATGGAAGGAAAATACATGGAAGCTTCCGTTCCGTTCTTTACCACAGTTAAATAAGTTTCTGTTACGTCTGCTTCTACATATACTTTATCTAAATTAATCAAACGAATTACAGGAGTTTGCGGACTTGTTAACTCTCCATTTTTCGGAAATATTTCGTCAACAATTCCACTAAAAGGAGCAATTATTTTCATTTTTCTAGCTTGCGTTCCAAGAGTTGCCAAGTTATTTTCTAAACTTTCTTTTTGAGCTTTCGCCTGTAGATATTGCATTTCTGAACCTATTTTTTGTTTCCATAGGCGTTCCTGTCGCTCGAATGTTGTTTTAGCTAAAGTTAATTGTGTATCTAATTCGGATATATTATTTCTTATGCTAGAATCGTCTAATTGTGCTAATGTCTGTCCGGCATAAACTTTTTGCCCTTCTTTTACATAAATTGATCTGACAACACCGCCGAGTTCAGGTTTAATTTCAATATTCTTGTCTGCCTGTACAAGCCCTTGAATTTCAATAAAATGCTTAAAAACATCATTTTTGACAGGCAATACCGTTACAAGATGTAATTTGACACTTTCATCTAATTTTAAAATTTCCTGATCTAGTATTTTAAGCTCTTTATTTAAGCTATCTATCTTTGATACGATAGTTAATTTCTTTGTGTTAAGTTCATCTAAGGAGCTATTTTTTGTTTCTTTACCACAGGAAACCATGATTGATATAGCAACAAAGAATAATAGTATATTTTTCATTTTATGAGTTTTGTTCGATTAATTTATTCAACCTTATTTAATATTGTTTCTAATTCAGCTTTTTTATTTATTACATCTAACATTGTTTGTAAATGTTCTTGTTGTGCATTATATAATTGTGTTTGCGCCTGTCTTAATTCAAAACTAGAACCTACACCTTCGAAAAATTTTGTTTGATTTTTCTTTTCAATTCGTTCGGCCAAATTCAAGTTCTTTTTAGCCGTTTGATATTGCTCTATGGCAAATTGGTAAGCACTTTTTGCGTTGGCAGTTTCCAATTTTATTTGCTGTTCTGTTTGAGTTAGTTCTGTTTTGGCTTTTTCAAAGTTAATTTTAGCCCTTTGTGTTTTGGCGGTTCTTTCAAACGAACTAAAAATCGGAATATTTAAACTAACGCCAAATATGGATGAACCGAACCATTTTTGTTCACTATTTAGAAAATTAAAACTTTCATTGTTCCCGGTATATCCTCCATTAATAAAAGTGGTCAATGTTGGTAATGCCTTGCTCTTTTCGTATTTCAATAACAATTCTTGAGAGCGTTCATTATTTTTAGCAATTTTAAAATCTACATTATCCTCTAAATTAAAATCATCTGCCATAAGGCTTAGATCAATATTGTCTATTGTTAAAGAGGTTAAATTATCCGTTAATGTAATCTTTTTATTTAAATCTAGACCAAGTGTTATATTTAACATTTTATAAGATAAATCTTTTAGTCTAATCACATTTTTAAGATTACTATCGACACCGGCGAGTGTAATTTGTAATTGTTCTACACTTTCCTGCTCTTCTAATCCGTTTTCGTAAATTTTTTGAGTTTCATTTAAGTTATCAAGTAGCGTTGCTTTATTATTCTCCAAAATAATAATATTTTCTTCAGCAAGTAATACATTAATATATGCGTCTATGACCATCTTTCTTACTTCCAGATCGGTTTTTTCTTTGGCATTTTTAGAAATTTCTAAGAATACCTTGGCGGACTGTAGGCCAACTAAATATGAACCATCAAATATTTGTTGCGAAATTTTGGCAGTTGCATTAATGTTTTGTTTTGTTCCAAAAGCTACTTCGGCAAAGTCCCCAGGTTGCCCTCCGAAAAATTCTGCAGGAATTAAGGATATGGGTTGCTTTAAATAATTCTGATAATCTATATTGGCTGTAATTTGTGGTAAGCCCGTTGCTGTGGTTTCCCATTTTTGTTTTTTGGCAGCTTCAATATCGCGTGTGGCATTAATGGCATTATAATTATTTTCAAGAGCAAAGGCTATTGCATCATTTAAGCTAAGGCTCATTGTGTTCTCTTGAGAAATTCCATTTGTAACGCAACTTACAAATAGAAACAACAATGTTAATTTTTTCATGAGTTAATCTTTAATAATTTATTCATTTCTTTTTCTAGAACTTTAATTCCATTTTCTGTAGCAATTGCTCTTGTGTGATATTCTAAAGCAATTATTTCTAATTGATTTAGACTATAATTTTTATATGTAAAAATATTCTCATCGTGTAATCCAAAAATCAGTAAAAAATAGAATTTTAGAATAACATCTTCATTTATATTTTTTCTATAAAGTCCTTCTTTAATACCTTTAATTATATTAGCACTAACACATTCTTCAAATATTATGAATTCATTCTCAATTAGATTTTTGTAAATTTTTGGGTAATACTTTTGAAGTTGATACATGGGAGATGTATTTGATTTTTCAAAAATATCAGTAAACATATTTTTTATTACAAAATTTTCTTCAATAGCATTATATCCTTTTTTGGTAATTTCACAAATTGAATTTGATATTTTTTCATGCAAATATGTAACACTACTACTAACTAATTCCTCTTTGTTTTTAAAGTATCTGTAGATAGTTTTTTTTGATATTCCCATTTTAGAGGCAATATCATCCATTGTAATACTTTTAAATCCAAGATCTAAAAATAGCTCAGAAGATTTTCTTATAATTTTTTCTTTCATTTGAGTCGGCAAATATAACAAGGAAACTTTAAAAACAAAAAAAGTTTCCATAGTTTTAAAATAATTTAACATTTTATATAAACATCTCTAGAAAAGTGTATTTTTAATTTTATAAAATCTTATTTTTACAAAAACAATTATCCTTGGAAATTCACCATTATAAATCAATTTTTTTAGCACATCTAAATGATCAGATAAAGATCCGAGAACCGCGAAATCTATACGAACCAATTCTCTATATTCTTAATTTAGGTGGGAAAAGAATTCGTCCGGCACTCACATTAATGAGTTGTGGATTATTTGGTGGAAATGAAAATAAAGCACTCGATGCGGCGCTCGCCATTGAAATGTTTCATAATTTTTCATTGGTACATGATGATATTATGGATGCTGCGCCATTAAGGAGAGGGTTAAAAACCGTTCATGAAAAATGGAGTATTAACGCAGGTATATTATCTGGAGATGCCATGCTAGTCTGGTCTAATCAATTTCTTGAAACTTATGAGGGCAATTTGTATAAAAAATTGACTTCTTTATTTAATACAACTGCCCTGCAAATATGTGAAGGACAGCAATACGATTTCGATTTCGAATCTAGACAAATCGTTACCATAGAGGAATATAAAAAAATGATTACCCTGAAGACGGCAGTATTGTTAGCCACTTCTTTAAAATTTGGTGCAATGATCGCCGGGGCTAGTGAAAAAGATTCAGATAATATTTATGAATACGGTATAAACTTGGGAATAGCTTTTCAATTACAAGATGATTTTTTAGATGTGTTTGGCGATGAAAATTTCGGAAAACAAAGTGCAGGAGACATAATAGAAAATAAAAAGACCTTTTTATTTTTGAAAACATATGAATTAGCTAATGACGAAGACAAATTGGAATTATTGAATCTTTATAGCACAAAAAAGTATTCAAAAGTTAAGATTAAGTCGGTAATCAAATTATTCAAGAAATACGATATATTGAGTAAGACAGATGAGGAAATAAGACATTATACTACTAAAGCTGTTAATAATATATCGAAACTTTCAATAACTATAGAAAAGAAAGAAATTCTTGAAAAATTTGCACGTCAATTAATGGAAAGAAGGATATAAAAAAGAATGGTATTTTTAGTAAATAATTGGTCATTATCTAAATATTTGGTAATATTGCACACCAATTTTGGACCCATAGCTCAGCTGGTTAGAGCACCTGACTCATAATCAGGGGGTCGAAGGTTCGAGCCCTTCTGGGTCCACCAATCAAAACCTCCATTTTTGGAGGTTTTGATTTTAAATAATAATAATATATCTTTAACGTTTATTAAAAAGTTATTTATACCTCTTTTCCTAAAAAAGAATTTATATATTTGCAATTAATTAACGAAATTGTCGTTAGTGAAATAGTAAAAAGGGGAAGTTTATGTTAAAAAAGTACTTTACGTTAATCTTATTTTTATTGCTTGTTTATTTCCCAAGTGATTTAATAGCCCAGCCACCACCACCACCAGATCCGGATCCAGTACCCGTAGATGGAGGGATTGCGATATTATTGGCTCTTGGTATAGGCTATGGAATTAAAAAATTAAGAAAAGATAAATAGGATCATTTTAAAGTTGCAATTCTTGCAACATACTTTCCAATTACATCAAATTCCAGATTTACCAAATCATTGATTTTAATTCTACTAAAGTTAGTATTATCATAGGTATATGGTATTATGGCTACACTGAATTTATTCTCTTGTGAATTAATTACGGTTAGACTCACCCCATTAATTGTTATAGAACCTTTTTCTATAGTAATATTATTAGTAGAAGAATCATATTTAAAAGTAAATATCCAACTTCCATTTTCATTTTTAATATCAATACATTCTCCAATTTGATCAACATGCCCTTGAACAATATGGCCATCAAGTCGCTCTCCAAGCTTCATGGCACGTTCTAAATTTATTTGATCATTAACCTTTAATGATCTGAAATTGGTTTTAGATAGCGTTTCATCAATGGCGGTTACCGTATAATATCCTTTTGGGTCTATATTTACTACGGTTAAACAAACCCCATTATGAGCTATGCTTTGATCTATTTTTAATTCTGAAACAATATCACTTTTTATAGTGATATTCAGGTTGCTTTTGTCCTTAACAAGCTTCGTTACTATACCTACATTTTCTATGATTCCTGTAAACATATAAGTTATTTTTAATGATTACTTTTGTATGTTCAAAAATAGGAATAATATTGTTGTATGAAGAAATTTGAAAACATAAAAATAGGAATATCTGTAGGTGACATAAATGGTATTGGTATTGAAGTTATTCTTAAGACTTTTGAAGATTCGAGAATTTTAGAACTTTTTACGCCAATTATATTTGCATCGAATAAAACAGTCTCCTTGCACAAAAAAGAATTGAATATTAATACTCAAATTCACGGTATTGAAAATGCCTCAAAAGCAATACAAAATAAGGTTAACCTTGTGAATGTTTGGAAAGAGCATGTCGATATTCATTTTGGGAAAGAGACTAAGGATGGAGGAAAGTATGCATTGTTATCTTTAAAAGCAGCGATGACTGCTCTAAAGAAAAATGAAATTGACGTATTGGTTACAGCTCCGATCAACAAACACAATATCCAATCAGAAAATTTCAAATTTCAAGGCCATACAGAATTTTTAGAAGCTAATCTGGAGGGGGAGAGTTTAATGATATTAATGACTGATGAAATAAGAATTGGGCTCATAACCGGACACATTCCTATTCAGAAAATTGCCGAATCAATTACATCAGAGCTTATTGAAAAAAAGGTAGGTATTATGTATAAGTCTTTAATTCAAGATTTTAAAATCTCAAAGCCAAAAATTGCAGTTTTAGGTTTAAACCCGCATTGTGGAGATAATGGTGTTATTGGTAATGAAGACGATGAAATCATTAGGCCTACTATAGAAAAGATCCAAAGTCAAGGTAAATTGGTTTATGGCCCTTATTCAGCCGATAGTTTTTTTGGTTCTAAAGCATATCAGAACTTTGATGGTATACTTGCGATGTATCATGACCAAGGTTTAGCGCCATTTAAGACCTTATCATTCGGTGAAGGTGTTAATTTTACTGCAGGATTAAATAAGGTTAGAACATCACCTGACCATGGAACCGGGTACGAAATTGCTGGTAAGGGAGTGGCAAACAACGGTTCATTTAAGCAAGCTGTTTTTATGGCAGTAGATATTTATAAATCCCGAAAGGAATACGAGGAATTGGTAGAAAATAGATTGGCTGTAAGAAAGTAATATATTTTTTATCAATTCATGAAATATTTTATATCTTTGCACGCTCGAAATTTGATGTATTTGATGAAAAAGAAAATGTTCGTTATACCTTTTAGAGGTCTTAAAGAAGGAAAGCATCAATTCGATTATGTTGTTGAAGATACGTTCTTTGAAGTTTATCAATATGAAGATATTTTAGGGTCTAGCATTGCAGTTAAGCTCGATTTTATTAAAAAAAGCACGATATTAGAACTTAACTTTAGTGCGAAAGGTGATGTTAAATTAGCATGCGACGTTTCGAATGAATTATTCCAACAACCAATATCAGGAGCATTGGATTTAGTAGTTAAGTTTGGAGAAGAGTATAATGACGAAAATGAAGAGGTGCTAATTTTACCACATGAGGCTTATGAAATTGATGTTGCCCAGTATATTTTTGAAATGATTGTACTTTCAATACCTTCAAAAAGGATTCACCCTGGGGTAATTGAAGGGACCTTAAAGTCAGACATATTAGATAAATTAGAAGAATTACAACCGAAAGAGAAGAAGAATCATAAATTTTCAGACCCTAGATGGGATAAATTGAAAGAGCTATTAACAGATAAAAAATATAAAGATGGCACATCCTAAAAGAAAAATTTCTAAGCAGAGAAGAGATAAGAGAAGAACGCATTATAAAGCATCAGTTCCTCAAATAGCTGTTGATCCTACTACGGGTGAGGCACATTTGTATCATAGAGCCCACTGGCATGAAGGTAAATTATATTACCGTGGTCAAGTAGTAATTGATAGTGAAGAAAATGCTGCATAACAGCTTTATTAAAAAACTCCAAAAACCCTCAATTTTGAGGGTTTTTTTATGTTTTTTAGTGAAAAACGGCGAAAAACAATACTTTTTTGGTATAAAACCCAAATAAATTTCATTACTTTGACGGCACTTTTAGATGGAATTTTTCTTAAAATTGATTAAACATGAGTAAAATTACTGCCGCCATAACAGCTGTGGGAAAATATGTTCCAGACTATGTCTTAACCAATAAAATTCTGGAAACAATGGTGGATACGAATGATGAATGGATAACTTCCCGTACAGGAATTAAAGAGAGAAGAATTCTAAAAGAGAAAGGTAAAGGGACTTCTTTTTTGGCGATTAATGCAGCTAAAGATTTACTATCTAAATCAAAAATTGACCCTAAAGAAATCGAACTTGTTATCGTAGCTACGGCTACACCTGATATGCAGGCCGCATCTACTTCCGCTTATGTAGCCTCGAAAATTGGAGCGACAGAGGCATTTTCATTTGACCTTGAATCGGCATGTTCAAGTTTCCTGTTCGGAATGTCAACTGCATCGAGTTATATTGAATCTGGTAAGTATAAAAAAGTATTACTTATTGGTGCAGATATGAACTCATCAATGATAGATTATACCGACCGAACAACATGTATTATTTTTGGAGATGGAGCAGGAGCAGTCTTATTTGAGCCCAATAATGAAGGCTTAGGTTTAAAAGATGAATATTTGCGCAGTGATGGTAACGGGCGTGAATTCCTTCAGGTAGCTGCTGGCGGATCAGTTTTACCTGCTTCTTTGGATACCATAAAAAATAAACAACATTTTGTTCATCAAGACGGCCGTACAGTTTTTAAGTTTGCGGTATCTAAAATGGCGGATGTCAGTGAAAAAATGTTGACAAGAAATAACTTGTCCAAAGAAGATATTGCCTGGTTAGCACCTCACCAAGCCAATAATAGAATAATTGAAGCGACCGCAAACAGAATGGATCTAGAAATGGATAAGGTGATGGTTAATATTCATAAATATGGCAATACAACTTCGGCTACATTACCTTTATTACTTTGTGATTATGAAACCAAACTCCGTAAAGGAGATAATATAATTTTTGCTGCATTTGGAGGAGGCTTCTCTTGGGGAGCCATTTATCTCAAGTGGGCTTATAATTCAAACTAATTAACAAAACCTAACTATAATGGATTTAAAAGATATTCAAAACCTGATTAAATTTGTTGCTAAATCTGGAGCAAGCGAAGTTAAATTAGAAATGGAAGATGTTAAAATCACCATTAGAACCGGCTCGGAAAAACCGGAAACAACGATTATTCAACAAGCGCCTATAGCAAGTGTTCCAGCGCAAATACAAACTCCTCCGGCTCCGGCCCAGGAAGAACCGACCACGAGTGCTAAGAGTGTTTCTGACAAAGAATCTAAATATGTCGTTATAAAATCACCTATAATTGGAACTTTTTATAGAAAACCTTCGCCAGATAAGCCATTATTTGTTGAAGTTGGAAGTACAATAAATGTGGGAGATACGGTTTGTATTATTGAAGCTATGAAACTCTTCAATGAGATTGAATCAGAGGTAGCAGGTAAAATTGTGAAAATTTTAGTTGATGATGCTACGCCTGTTGAATTCGACCAACCTTTATTCTTGGTAGACCCATCATAATTTCATTAATTATTAAATAAAGAAATTATGTTTAAAAAAATACTAATAGCCAATAGAGGCGAAATAGCCCTTCGAATCATTCGAACATGCAAGGAAATGGGAATTAAGACAGTGGCCGTATATTCTACTGTAGATTCTGAAAGCCTTCATGTGCGTTTTGCAGATGAGGCCGTATGTATCGGGCCTGCTGCGAGTAGCGAATCTTATTTAAAAATATCAAATATTATTGCCGCGGCAGAAATTACAAATGCCGACGCTATCCATCCAGGTTATGGGTTTTTAAGTGAAAATTCAAAATTTTCGAAAATCTGTTCTGAACACGGTATTAAATTTATTGGTGCTTCACCCGAAATGATAGATCAAATGGGTGACAAAGCCAGTGCGAAGGCCACTATGAAAGCCGCGGGAGTGCCTACTATTCCCGGATCTGAAGGATTATTAGAATCATATGAGCATGCTGCTGAAATTGCTAATGAAATGGGTTATCCGGTAATGCTAAAAGCAACAGCAGGAGGCGGAGGAAAAGGTATGAGAGCAGTTTGGAAAGAAGAAAATCTCATTAAAGCATGGGAATCTGCCCGTCAAGAGGCTAAAGCAGCTTTTGGCAATGATGCCATGTACATGGAAAAATTGATTGAAGAACCCAGACACATTGAGATTCAAATTATAGGTGATTCTTACGGAAAAGCCTGTCATTTATCAGAAAGAGATTGTTCAATCCAAAGGCGTCATCAAAAATTAACAGAAGAAACTCCTTCACCGTTTATGACGAGTGCCTTAAGAAAAAAAATGGGTGAAGCTGCTGTTAAAGCGGCTGAATATATTAAATATGAAGGCGCAGGAACCATTGAATTCTTAGTTGATAAACATAAGAATTTCTATTTTATGGAGATGAACACAAGAATTCAAGTTGAGCATCCTATTACAGAACAAGTTATTGATTTTGATTTAATTCAAGAACAAATACTAGTCGCTGCCGGGGTGCCAATTTCCGGAAAGAATTATACGCCAAACCTACATTCTATTGAATGTAGAATAAATGCGGAAGATCCATTTAATGGATTTAGACCATCTCCAGGTAAAATAACAACGCTACATTCTCCTGGAGGACATGGTGTGAGATTGGATACACATGTGTACGCGGGATATACAATCCCTCCGAATTATGACTCCATGATTGCGAAGCTCATTACAACGGCCCAGACCAGAGAAGAAGCCATTAATAAAATGAAAAGGGCCTTAGACGAGTTTGTAATTGAAGGGATTAAAACGACTATTCCGTTTCATAGACAATTAATGGATCACCCTGATTATTTGGCAGGCAACTATACCACAAAGTTTATGGAAAGTTTTGAAATAAAAGAAGAATAACATAAAATCATAATTGTTTTATAAAGGATATAGTTTACTATATCCTTTTTTCGTTATTTTTGGTTACAATTTATTAGGAAATGAAACAAAAAGACTTACATATTGATGGAATAGATAAGATTATTCTTAAAAACTTGATGGAAGATGCCCGTGCACCGATTCTAAGTATTGCCAGAGAAGTCGGGATTTCGGGAGCGGCCATTCACCAAAGATTAAGAAAACTCGAAAAGTCAGGTTTGCTAACCGGGTCTAAGTTTATTATCAATCCAAAAATATTAGGTTATAAAACTCTGGCATTTGTAGGAATATTTTTAGATGCGGCGAGTACTTATAAAGAAGCGCTAAAACGTCTTGAAGATATAGATGAAGTTATTGAGAGTCATTATACTACAGGTAATTATGCCATTTTTGTCAAAATTTTGTGTAAAGATAATGAGCATTTAATGCAAGTATTAAATAAACAAATTCAAGCGATTAAAGGCGTTTCGAGAACGGAAACATTTATTTCCTTGGATCAGCAGATCGATAGACAGATCAAAATCTAATAAAAAAATCCAGCTTTGGCTGGATTTTTTTTATCTTTTTATATTGGTCGATTAATCTCTCGAGCCTAAAATTTGTATACCCCAATATAGCAACATTGCCAGAGAACCTAACGCAGCTACTAAATAGGTTCTCGCTGCCCATTTTAGAGCATCTTCTGATCCTTTAAACTCTTCCTGGCTAACCATATTTTTATTTTTTAACCAAGCGAGTGCTCTATTACTGGCATCGTATTCAACGGGTAAAGTTATAAAGCTGAACAAGGTTGCCATCCCCATAAAACCTAAACCAATAACGGCAATAGTAAATCCAATACCACTGGTCCCCGAAACGGCGCCTAGTATTAAACCTCCAATTACTAACCATTGTGAAAATTTCGATGTTATACTTACCACCGGAACTAATTTAGATCTCATTTGCAGCCATTGATAAGCCTGCGCGTGTTGTACAGCATGGCCTACTTCATGAGCTGCAACGGCTGCAGCAGCAGCATTTCTTTGACTGTATACACCTTCACTTAGATTTACGGTTTTATTCACCGGATTGTAGTGATCGGTTAACATTCCCGAAGTTGAAATAACCTTTACATCCCTTATACCGTGATCGGCCAACATTTTGGTCGCAATTTCGGCTCCGCTCATGTCATTGCGCAAATGTAATTTTGAATAGTGTTTAAACTTACTTTTAAGTTTATTACTTATTAGCCAACTCACCAATGCGATTACACCAATTAATATATAGAATCCTGTCATATTTTTTATTTTAGAATTTTGTTTTAAAACTAATTAAACTTGGTAAATTTACTACATAAATTATTCCATTTTTTTAAAATTGATTAATTCAACTTAAAGTAATGACATTATTAACATATTCTTTTGAATTACAGACACAGAAGTATTGAAAAATTATGCCAATGGTAAATGACAAAATGACAAAAAAACCCGAAATTCTCTTAATTTATACTGGTGGTACGATTGGGATGATCAAAGATTATGCTACAAATGCACTACGGTCGTTCGATTTTAATCATTTACATGACAATATTCCTGAGCTATATCAATTGAATTGTATAATTGAAACGGTCTCGTTTGAAGAACCAATAGATTCGTCCAATATGAATATAAAATATTGGGTTAAAATAGTTAAGATCATCGAAAAGTATTACGAAAAGAAGGATGGATTCGTGGTTTTAACTGGTTCTGATACCATGTCTTATGTTTCTTCTGCTATTAGTTTCATGATTGAGAATTTAGGGAAGCCTATTATCTTTACCGGTTCACAATTACCTATTGGCGATTTGCGCACCGACGCCAAAGAAAATCTTATAACCGCTATTCAGATTGCCTCAGCCAAAAACGAAGATGATAGCCCAATCGTTACAGAGGTTGGTTTATATTTTGAGTATAAATTATATAGGGCAAATAGAACGACAAAAGTAAATGCAGAACAATTTGAAGCATTTATGTCACCCAATTATCCGCCAATTGCCGAAAGTGGTGTTCACTTAAGATTTAATAAAGAACGATTATTAAAATTTGATAAGTCTAAAAAAGTTATTTTTAGGAAAAAATTAGATGATAATATTGTTATTTTAAAATTATTTCCAAGTATTACCAAACAAGTTGTTCAAAGCATACTTGATATTCCAGGTTTAAAAGGTGTTATTTTAGAAACCTATGGTTCGGGAAATGCCCCTAATGATAAATGGTTTATTAATTCATTAAAAAAGGCGCTATTAAAAGGTGTTTTTATAGTAGATGTAACACAATGTATTGGAGGAAGTGTCATATTGGGACAATATGAAACCAGTGTTCAATTGCAAAAGATTGGTTTGATTGAAGGCAAAGATATCACAACAGAATCTGCCATAGTAAAAATGATGTATATGTTGGGGGCAGATATCCCTAAGAAAGAATTTAAAGCGATTTTTGAAAGGTCTTTGCGAGGTGAAATGACGCAATAATTTTATTTTTTTGTAATTATAATTTTTTAAGTAATTTTTTTTTGTTTTATTTGACATTCACTTTAATTAAACCGATAATTTTTAGGAGAGGTGGCCGAGTGGTTGAAGGCGCACGCTTGGAAAGCGTGTTTATGAGAAATTGTAACAAGGGTTCGAATCCCTTTCTCTCCGCAGAAGTTATTTTTTTATTAAAAAAATTTATATCTTTAACCCGTTAACTAATTTAATAATTAAGATTCAAACAATGAAAAGAGCACTTACTATCCTTGCAATTACAGGATTATTATTTTTAGGCACAGTTCAAAACAGTTATGCATTAAATGCTGCTGTTCAAACTGAACAAGCTGCTGAAGAGGCAGTCGAGAGTAAAACATTTCACCAAGAATTAAAACAACGTTTTATTGAAGGTGGTCCATTCTTTATGGGAATTGTATTAATTACCTTAATTTTAGGTCTAGCAATTGCTATAGAAAGGATTATTTACTTAAACATGGCTACCACGAACACTACCAAACTAGTGAATAGTGTTGATGAAGCATTATCTTCTGGTGGAGTTGAAGCGGCAAAAGAAGTGTGTAGAAACACGAAAGGTCCTGTTGCTTCTATATTTTATCAAGGTTTAGATAGAATGGATGAAGGTGTAGAGCAAGCTGAAAAAGCTGTTGTGAGTTACGGTGGCGTTCAGATGGGATTACTCGAGAAAAACATTTCTTGGTTATCTTTATTTATTGCCTTGGCTCCAATGTTAGGGTTCATGGGAACAGTAATTGGTATGATTAGCGCATTTGACTCTATTGAAGCTGCCGGTGATATATCACCATCTGTTGTAGCTGGAGGTATTAAGGTAGCACTATTAACAACGGTATTTGGTCTTATTGTGGCTATTATTCTTCAGATTTTTTATAATTATATTATATCTAAAGTAGATAGTATCGTTAACAATATGGAGGATGCTTCAATCTCATTGGTTGATTTACTTATAAGAAATAAAAAATAATAACAATGGATAAATCTAAAATATTAACTATAGTTGCTTCTGTAATAGGCGTAATAGGTGTATTTTTCCTTGTTAGAGTAATAATGGCAGGAGATGATGCAATAGAATCTTCTCTGGATCTACAAAGTAGCATCGTTGACCCATTTATTATGTTTGCAAGATACCTATTAATAGCCACTGCAGTTTTAACGTTGGCCATTTCGGCAGTGAATTTGGTGAAACACCCTGATGCTTTAAAGAAAGCTTTAACAGGAATTGTTGTACTGGGAGTATTATTGGCAATTGCCTATTTTATGGCTTCTGGTGATGCTGTAACCAATTCAGTTGGAAAGGTTATTAAAGACGGTGAGGCCGGAGCAGTATCTAAATGGGTAAGTGCTTTGATTAACTTTACCGGAATCTTAGGATTCTTAGGATTACTCGCTATTGCTGGCGGATTTGTTAAATCGTTAATAAAATAATAATAATATGGCAAGAAGAGACACCCCTGAAATTAATGCAGGATCTATGGCAGATATAGCTTTCTTGCTATTGATATTCTTTTTAGTAACTACTACGATGGATATTGATACTGGAATTTCACGTAAATTACCAGAAAAGCAGGATCCTAATATCAAACCTCCAGTGTTAAAAGAAAAGAACGTATTTGAGGTTAATGTTAATCGACGAAATGAAATTTTAGTTGAAGGTGAGCATTATATGCAGATAAAAGATCTTCGAAAGGCAGCTATGAAATTTATAGATAATGGAGGAGGTTCGGCAGAGGCATTAAAAGCCGAAGGTATCAATCCTTGTACTTGGTGTGAGGGTGCCAAAGACCCATCATCATCAGATCATCCGAAAAAGGCAATTATTTCTTTGCAAAGCGATCGAGGAACTTCTTATGCAACCTATATTTCAGTTCAAAATGAATTAGTTGGAGCATATACAGATCTTCGAAACAGGTATGCTAATCAGAAGTTTGGTAGAGATTTTGACGACCTTACTAATGACCAACAAGAAGTAATTAAAAAAGATATATATCCTCAGATTATTTCTGAGGCAGAACCGACAAAATAATCATACTATGTCTAAATTTAAAAAGAAGAAAAAAGGAATGCCAGGAATTTCAACGGCGTCTTTACCGGATATCGTATTTATGTTGTTGTTCTTTTTTATGGTTACGACTGTAATGCGTGAAACCGATCTTAAAATAAAAAAACCTAGACTACCAAAGGCAGATCAGGTTAAAAAATTAGAACGTAAGAGCCTGGTAAGTTATATATATGTTGGTAAATCTAAGGATGGTTCTCCGGGTGATAGAATTCAATTAAATGATAGAGTTTCGGATATTAAAGATATTAAAAGTTTTATCTTCGCCGAAAGAGCTACTCATTCTGAGGCTGAAATACCCTTATTAACAACTTCAATTAAAGCTGATCTTGATGCATATGTTGGTACTATTACCGATATAAAAATAGAATTGAGAGATATTAATGCTCTTAAGATAAATTATTCAACACTTAAAGGAAGTGCTTTGGATAACATGAAGAGATAATATTAAATTTAGTTATAATATTAAAAAAGGCAATCATACTTGATTGCCTTTTTTAGTTCATTAAATAATTATATTTGTATATGCATAAGCTCATAATTATATTTTTATTACTGGCGACATCACTGCATGCTCAAATTAATGACCCTTTTAAAACTACTAAGTATTTAGAAGATCAGTTATATATTGGTTTATCATATATTACGATTCTTAATTCGCCTGAAGGTGTAAGCCAAAACGGATTTTCGAATGGATTAGCTTTAGGTTTCATTAAAGATTTACCACTAAACGAAAAAGGAAATTTAGCTGTTGGGATTGGTTTAGGCTATGGGCGTAATACTTACTTTCAAAATATAAAAATTTCAAAGCCAGATCTGGTTACCGTTTTTGAGATTTTAGAAGATGGGGAATTTAAAAATAATAAGTTCTCTTCCCATAATATAGAATTCCCAATTGAATTCCGTTGGAGAACATCAACTCTTGAGAAATATAAATTTTGGAGGATTTATACAGGAGCGAAAATAAGTTATTCCTTTTATAATAATGCAAAGCTTAAGCAAGACACAAACACATTAAAAATTTCTGGAATTTCAGAAATTAGAAATTTGCAATATGGCTTAACAATGGCTGTTGGATATGGAACTTGGAATTTTAATTTTTACTATGGACTATCCGATTTGTTTTCTGATGCTTATCTCACAGAAGCCACACCTATAAAAATTAATGATTTTCGAATAGGGTTGATATTTTATATCCTTTAAATAGAAAAATACAAATAGCTTAGAGCTTGAGTTAAAACTCCAATAATAAATCCAATATAAATCTCAGATATTTTATGGGCCTCAAGTTTTAACCGTGAGGTAGCTACAATACCGAAAAGGAGGAATAATGAAATAATCAATACCAATAGGTTTAGTTTATATTCATAACTAATTACCCCAACAAAACCGAGTAATCCGGCTATACCTATTGAATGCAGACTTGTTTTTATATTTCCCAAAAAAAGTAAATATACAATACCCATAGCCAATGAGCATCCATAAAAAGAGTAAGCCAGTAAATTGACAGTTTCTGTTCTTAGCAGTAAATTACCTATTAAAAAAGTTAACAATATAAAGAATAAAATAGGGAATTTACGCTCTTCAATTGTGGGTAATTGATAGCTTTCTATAAGCCTAACTTTTTTTAGAAAATATAATAGTAAAATGGGAATTATATATGTAACTATAAAAATTAACCCTAAAATTTTATAAGAAAATTCTTTTGGAACATGAGTAGGAATAATAATAAAATAGAGTAGAGAGCTAACAATTGGAACCAATATCGGGTGAAAAACATACGAAATATAATGGTGCAATTTCATTCTTATTTATATTTCCTTTCGTAATCTGGCTACCGAAATACCAAGTTGCTCTCTATATTTGGCCACAGTTCTCCTTGCAATTAAATATCCCTTCTCTTTCAAAATGGCAGATAATTTATCGTCGGTTAGCGGTTTTTTCTTATTTTCTTTTTCAATAACTGTTTGTAGGATCTTTTTTATTTCACGCGTAGAAACGTCTTCACCTTGGTCGTTTTTCATCGATTCTGAGAAAAATTCTTTGATTAATTTGGTACCATATGGCGTATCTACATATTTACTATTTGCAACCCTAGAAACAGTTGATACATCCATATTTATTTTATCAGCTATATCTTTTAATATCATTGGCCTTAGTTTTCTTTCATCACCTGTCAAAAAATACTCTTCCTGTCGATGCATGATTGCGTTCATTGTTAACAATAGAGTTTGTTGTCGCTGTTTTATTGCATCAATAAACCATTTGGCAGCATCTAGTTTTTGCTTTATGAATTGCACAGCTTCTTTTTGTGATTTAGACTTGTCTTTAGCGGCAGCATACCCTTTAAGCATATTATTATATTCGTTGGAAATGTGCAATTCTGGCGCATTCCTTGAGTTTAAAGTCAACTCTAATTTCCCATCAACTATTCTTATGGAAAAATCTGGTACAATCTGTTCAGCAATTTTATCATTACCGGAGAATGAGCCGCCCGGTTTTGGGTTGAGCTTCTCTATTTCATGAATAGCTTCCTTTAATTCATCTTCTGTTATATCGAATTTTTGAATTAATTTTTTATAATGCTTCTTGACAAAATGCTCAAATGCCTTTTCAAGAATTAAAATAGCCAAATTACGACTTGGTGATTCTGATTTACGTTTTAATTGTATGATCAAACACTCTTCTAAGGATTGTGCACCTACTCCAGCGGGATCTAATTGTTGCACATAGTTTAACATCCTTTTTACCTCCTCTTCGTTGGTAAAAATATTCTCAGAAAAGGCAAGATCGTCTACAATATCTTCAATAGGTCTCCTAATGTATCCACTTTCATCAATACTCCCTACCAGGAACTCAGCTACCTGCTGTTCTTGTTCGTTAAAACGAAAGGTGTTTAATTGGCTTATTAAATGTTGATTAAAGGAAGTGCCGGAAGCATAAGGAATCGTTTTTTCTTCGTCATCACTACTATAATTATTCGATTGTGTTTTGTAACTGGGCATTTCGTCATCACTCAAATACTCGTCGATATTTATATCAGTTTCTATGGATTCGTTTCCGGCATCATCATATTCATTTTGTAAATCACTATCAATATCATCATTACTTTCTTTACCACTATCTAAGGCAGGGTTCTCTTCAATCTCTTGTTTAACTTTTTCCTCAAAAGCTTGTGTCGGAAGTTGAATTAACTTCATCAACTGGATTTGTTGTGGAGATAATTTTTGTAATAATTTATATTGTAAACTCTGTTTAAGCATCTATTAATTTATGATCTCGAAATAAATGTACGAAAAAGATAATATACTAAAATTCTGCATTTTGTGGTGTTCTAGGAAACGGTATAACGTCCCTTATATTACCCATACCTGTTGTAAATTGTACTAATCTTTCAAATCCTAGTCCAAAACCAGAATGGACAGCAGTTCCGAATTTTCTCAGATCTAAATACCACCATAATTCTTTTTCTTCAATACCCAGCGCCTTAATTTTTTCTTTAAGGACATCTAATCGTTCTTCTCGTTGAGAACCACCCACAATCTCACCAATACCAGGAAATAAAACATCCATGGCTCTAACTGTCTTCCCATCATCATTTAAACGCATATAAAATGCTTTTATGTTGGCTGGATAGTCAAATAATATTACCGGGCACTTAAAATGTTTCTCTACAAGATAACGTTCATGCTCGCTTTGCAGATCAGTTCCCCATTCTTTTATTATATATTGGAATTTCTTTTTTCTGTTAGGTTGTGAGTTTTTCAGGATATCTATCGCTTCCGTATAACTTACTCTTTTAAAGTTGTTTTCCAGCACAAAATGTAATTTTTCTAACAATGACATGTCACTTCTTTGTTGGGTTGGTTTTGATTTTTCTTCTTGGGCAAAACGCTGATCTAAAAAATATAGATCATCTTTACAATTCTCTAAAGCATATTGGATTACATATTTTATAAAATCTTCAGCAAGATCCATATTAGCATCTAAATCATAAAATGCCATTTCTGGTTCGATCATCCAAAATTCTGCCAAATGCCTTGTTGTATTAGAGTTTTCAGCTCTAAATGTTGGCCCAAAGGTATACACCTTGCTCAGGCCCATAGCATACGTTTCTGCCTCTAATTGACCGGAAACTGTAAGATTGGTTTCTTTACCAAAAAAATCTTTACTATAATCTACATTACCTTTTTCATCTAATGGAGGATTTGTAGGATCTAAAGTTGTAACCCTAAACATTTCGCCAGCTCCCTCAGCATCTGAACCGGTAATAATTGGCGCATGAAAATTAAAAAAACCGTTTTCGGTAAAGTACTTATGAACTGCAAAAGACAAAGTTGAACGAACCCTCATGATAGCGCTAAATGTGTTGGTTCTCACCCTTAAATGTGCATTTTCGCGAAGAAATTCGAAACTATGCTTTTTAGGTTGAATTGGGTACTGATCTGGATTAGAATCACCCAAGATCTCAATGCCTGTGACCATTATTTCAACCGATTGCCCTTTGCCCTGACTCTCTACAAGCGTTCCGGTAACGTCAATGGAGGCCCCGGTGGTGATACGTTTAAGAACAGATTCATCTGTATTTTCGAAATCTACAACACATTGGATATTGTTAATGGTCGACCCATCGTTTAAGGCAATAAAACGGTTAGCTCGAAAAGTCCGAACCCAACCTTTTATTTTTACTTCTTGTAAGTACTGAGTTGATATTAATAATTCAGCAACATTCTTTTGCATTTCTTCAAAATTTTATGAAGTGCAAAGATACTGATTGAAAAAGGAAAAACTAATTTTGAAAATGAGATTTATTTAATAAGATTCATCAAATATTCCCCATAGCCGCTTTTTAACAAAGGCTTTGCTATCTGTTTAAGCTGATCTTCTGAAATAAATCCTTTTAAATAGGCAATTTCTTCAATACACCCAATCTTTAAACCTTGCCGTTCTTCAATAACTTGCACAAATTGTTGGGCTTGTAATAATGATTGAAAAGTACCCGTATCAAGCCATGCGGTTCCTCTGTTTAAGGTGCTAACATGTAGTTTACCTCTTTTAAGATATTCCTTATTTATATCGGTAATTTCATATTCCCCTCTTGCGGATGGCTTTAAATTTTTCGCGATCTGAACAACATCATTATCATAAAAATAAATTCCTGGAACAGCGAAATTTGATTTAGGCTTTTCTGGTTTTTCTTCTATAGATATTACTTTATTTTCTTTATCGAATTCTACAACCCCGTATCGATTTGGATCTGTTACATGATAAGCAAAAACAATCCCGCCTTTAGGATTAGTTGAATCCAATAATGTTCGATGTAAACCGGTTCCATAGAAAATATTATCACCTAAAATAAGGGCAACGCTATCCTGACCAATAAATTCTTCACCAATCACAAAAGCTTGGGCCAAACCATTTGGAATTTCTTGCACCGCATATTGAAAATTACATCCTAAACTTTTCCCATCACCTAAAAGTCGTTCAAATAATGGTAGGTCATGTGGAGTTGAAATGATTAAAATGTCTTTGATTCCAGCCAACATTAATGTAGATAAAGGATAATAAATCATCGGTTTATCATAAATTGGCATTAGCTGTTTACTTATGGCTAAAGTCAATGGGTGTAATCTTGTCCCACTGCCGCCTGCTAGAATAATCCCTTTCATTGATTTTATATTTTTTGTTCAGTTTCAGGAAGAACTTTATTTTCAGGATCTACATCTTCAAGTTCTTCTGCCGGTAATATTTGGATAGCCGGCTCTTTGAATACCTTTTTGTTCGCTATTCGTTGTTCTAATGATAATAATAATGACGGTAATAATAATAAATTGGAAACCATGGCAAATAATAAGGTTACCGAAACTAATCCACCTAGTGCTATCGTTCCTCCAAAGCTAGAAACAATAAATATCAAAAAACCAAAAAACAACACAATTGAAGTGTAAAACATACTAACACCTGTTTCACGTAGAGCAGCGTAAACAGATTTTTTTACGCGCCAATTATGAGCTTGTAGCTCTTGCCTATATTTTGCCAGGAAATGTATCGTATCATCAACCGAGATACCAAATGCTATGCTAAATACTAAAATCGTTGATGGTTTGATAGGGACTCCTAAATAACCCATTAGGCCGGCTGTTACTAATAATGGCAATACGTTTGGTATAAGTGATATTATGATCATTTGAAAAGATCTGAACATCCAGGCCATAAATAATGAAATAAGCAAGATGGCCAACGACAGCGACACAACTAAGTTCCTGATTAAATAATTAGTACCTTTTAAAAAAACCAATGCTTTTCCCGTTAAGGTAACAGTATAGTTTTCTTTAGGAAACTCCTTATCTATTCTTGCCTGTAAGCGTTCTTCTATACGCCCCATTTTTTCTGTACCAATATCCTTCATAAAAGTAGTGATACGAGCATATTGGCCAGTAGAATCAACGAAATTATTTAAAAGGTCAGAATTGGCATCTGAGTTTTTTGTGTAAGATAAAATAAAACTCCTTTCCTGGTTGGTTGGTAATTGGTAGTATTTGGGGTTTCCGTTGTAATACGCTTGTTTCGAGTATTTCACAAGGTTCAAAACTGAAACAGAAGGAGACAACTCTGGAATTTCGTCAATTATTTCATTTAATCTTTCCATTCTTTTAAGTGTGGAAAGTCTCATAACACCTCTTTTTTGTTTTGTATCAACTATTATTTCGAGTGGCATTATTCCGCCAAACTCTTCTTCAAAAAACAAAATATCTTGAAAAAAAGGTTTCCCTTTAGGCATATCTTCTATTAAACTACCAGAAACACGGATCATATATACACCAATGATGCTGCTTACCATAAGGATGACTGTAGAAATGTATACAGCAATTCGTTTATGGCGAACTGTGTTTTCCATCCAATTAACAATCTTTTCGATCCAACGCTTTTCAAGATGTTTTAAATGCTGCTCTTTGGGCTTTGGAAGAAAACTGTATATGATAGGTATGATAAGTAGGGATAACATAAATATGGCCAAAATATTGATAGAAGCAATAATACCGAACTCATTCAATAATTGACTTTTTGTAAAGATAAAAGTGGCAAAACCTGAAGCCGTTGTTACATTGGTCATTAAGGTTGCATTTCCTATTTTAGAGATTACGCGTTGTAAGGATTTAGCCTGATTACCATGACTTTTAACTTCATGCTGATATTTATTAATTAAGAAAATACAATTAGGTACTCCGATTACAATGATCAATGGCGGAATTAAAGCCATGAGTACCGATATTTCGTACCTGAATAATCCAATAAATCCAAATGCCCAGATTACACCAATACTAACCACAATCATTGTAATGAAAGTGGCTCTAAATGAGCGGAAAAAGAAAAAGAAAATTAAAGAAGTTATCGCTAAGGCAAGAATAAGGAATAACCCAATTTCATCAATGATGTTTTGAGAATTCATCGTTCTCACATAGGGCATTCCAGAAACTTTTACATCAATTGCATTGTCTTTTTCAAACTGTAAAATCATAGGATTTAACACATTAAAGACAAAATCTTTGCGCTCGATGGTATTAACAATGTCTTTGTTTAAATAGATAACAGTTCGAATGGTACCGGTCTTTTTATTAAATAAGAAATTGTCGAAAAATGGTAAATTATTAAATAATTCATCCTTAATACTCATGACTTCCTCATCGGTTTGAGGCTTGTCTTTATAAATTGGTTCAACTATAAAACGTTGATTCTTGGTGTCTTTCTTTAATGTTTTAATATCACCAATTGAAACCGTAAAATCAATTTCGGGAAAGGAATCTAATTTTTTTGAAAGGGTATTCCAATTATTGAATTTTTTAGCGGTAAAAACACTTGAATCTTGTGTTGCTATAATTATTAAATTACCTTCTTCACCAAAGATTTCTAAAAATTTATTATACTCTAAATTAACTTCATGATTTCTAGGCAGTAAGTTTGCTTCTGTATATGAAAATCGCATATACTGCATTTGCGTTGAAAGAAAATATGTGATCAGCGCAAGTACGATTAAAATGGGTATACGCCCTTTTAATATAATTCTAGAAACAATCGACCAAAAATTCATTAAAATGGAAGTGAAATTATGATTTTAGCAAAAGTAGTAAATAAAAAAGGTTATATAACAACTGGCCATTAAAATCCTAAACTTAACACATAGGTTAATTTTACTGCTAGATTATCTGAGAAATTAGGATTTTGGTAAGCTCCATGCCTATAAAATGAACTGATACCAAATCCTTTAAACAGGTGGTTTAATACGATACCTGATTCGATATATCCTTTATTCATCTTTTTAAAAGTAACCCCTATATGTTGTTCCGGATTATCGATATCGCCAATTGCAAACCTCGAAATCAGACTTAAACCAGGTCTAAAATTAGAAGTAATTTTAAAACGTTTAAAATTCTGGCGAACCTGGAATGAAATATATTTATCTGAAATAAATTCATTAAAGGCCATAGTTTCGAAAGCATTGGTTCCTGAAAAATTGATGCGTTTACGCCAAGGGTTTTTTAATGAATAATTGGGAACAGCATTGTATAAATGAGTTAAAGGGGCATCTCCATCTACATAACCGCCTTGAATCAAAAAACTTGTTGAACTTTTAGCTAAAGCTTCAAAGGTATGTTCTATTTTAAAATTTAGTTGCGTAAAATTAAAATCACCATCTAATATATTTTCAAAACTTTTTAAAACCTGAGCAGTAATTTTGGGATAACCTTTTTTTACTTGTAATTTACCGATAGGAGAGTTCATATATTTACTATAAGGAGTCCATTGTAAAGCGAAAGTAGCGAGTGATAATTTATAATCTGAGAACACATTATCAGCAATAAATTCGTAATCAAATTTTGGAAGATATGAACCATGTTCAAATTTTAATTTAGATTCCAGATTTGGAAATATATCGTGTTGAAAATTTATATTAATTGTTTTATAATTATAAAATTGACTTATATTTAAATTTCGCGGATTTATAATTGAAAATGATGTATTCTCGAATAAAAAATCGAGTTTTCCAGCTTCTTTGAGATCATCCGTATAGGCAGCTCCAATCCATGTATTATTTTGTTTATGCAATCTGATGTTGGCACCCAAATGATATTTGACGACATGATCTTTAATCCCGTAGGTCATATAACCTTCGAATTTAAAACCTTTTGAAAAGTTCGGATTTGTGATGCCACCAAATCCGAGTCTGAAACCCTCATAATTGTTAAAATTTATTAATTGGCTTAAATCGAAATCAAAATATGTCGTAGGAAAATATCCCTGAAATATTTTACGCCCAATATTCAATTTTTTCTCAACACCTTCCTTTTGTGATAAACTGTCTATTATATGATAAGCTTGTTCACCCCGAATAGTTAAAGAATCAGTTCTGTATTTATTCCAAAAATCCTCGTCCCTATTAGGTGCATTCTCATCAATTTCAATAATTGCTGCAGAATTTAAGACCTTAATAGGTTCATTGGCCTTTACATCGAAAATTTTGGTCTTAGAAATTAAGTAAGAAATATCGCTTGGATCTTTCTTCTTTGTGTTAACAATAGAATCATTTTTAGGCGAACTTTCCGAAAATTTAACCACACCGCCAAATAGCGCTACATTTTCCTTGTTATTACCCTTGCGAAGGGATATTTGGGTTTCATCCGGAAACCATATTTTATATTCAGGCAAATAGTTAAAACTTTGAGTTGCTTTAACATTTACTATTCCTTTAAGTTCAGCAATTCCTTTTTCTAAAGCATAGGTTTCAAAATTGATATATAATACGCCTTCTAACCCAACGGTTTCTTTTACTTTTTTAGGTTTATAATATATCATATACGAAGAATGTTCTTTATGAACTATAGTATCTAGTATTTGATAATTATAATTTTTAAGTGCATTTTTTGCCAATGGGTTTACATAGTTATTACCTAGCAAGGTGTAAACTTCATCATAAAAGGAAAAATCTTCGATATTTAACGCTAGGAATTCATATATGGGTTGTTGAAAACCAGCCATACGTGATGCCAATACAGTTTCTTTTTTATTTTTACCTCGTTGAAACTTATGTTCCGCAATCTTTTCTGTAATATATAAGTGATGTTTTTCTATCTGTTTTTTAAACTCATAATTAGTCGAATCTACATTTTTAAATATTCGCTCGCCATTTTTTATTACAAATACGGAATCTACATTACCAGAAATAGAATCTGGATTGGCGGTAACTATTAGTTTGTTATATGCAGTATATTTAAATGAATTAAGCGCTTTTAGAATGTTATTTTTATCTTTATTCTGAATGGTATTTCTTATGATTTTTAAAGCAGGATTCTCTTTCGCTAGTAAAACGACCTCAGTCAAACTTTCATTAAAAGGCTCTAACAAAATAGTTATGTATTTATTCCCTTTATCTATTCTAATATTTTGGGTTTTATAACCCACATAAGATACCGTTAATTCAGTAATATTATTTCTGGAATTAATAGCGAATTTTCCTTCTGTATCTGTAATTTCTCCTATTCCATTATTCGTTATAATTGTGGCAAAGGGTAATGCTTTTTTAGATTTACTATCTTTAATAATACCTGAAAAATTACTTTGACTAAAAATAAGAAATGGTAGAAATAGAAAAATATTAACAAGGTAATTTTTCATGAATATTTTTTGTTCATTCAAAGAAAAGAAAAAATAAAAAGCATCCAATTAGGCAGGATGCTTTTAACATATGTTTATTAGTATCTCGAAAATTAAACGGTCATTATTTCTTTTTCCTTTTCGTTATATAATTCGTCTATAATAATTATATACTTGTCCGTTAAATCTTGGATATCGGCTTCAGCATTGGACTTCATATCCTCAGAAACATCTAATTTTTTAATTTCATTATTAGCTTCTTTTCTTGCTGTCCTAACGCTAACCTTATCGAACTCTGTTTCGGCTTTCGCTTGTTTCGCTAATTCTTTACGTCTTTCTTCGGTTAATACCGGAACATTTATAATTATAGACTCACCATTGTTCATTGGATTAAAGCCCAAATTAGCGATCATGATCGCTTTTTCAATTTCTTGTAGCATATTCTTTTCCCAAGGCTGGACAGTAATAGTTCGGGCGTCAGGAGTATTTACATTTGCTACTTGGTTAAGTGGGGTTTGGGAGCCGTAATAGTCCACCATTATACTTCTAAGCATTGCAGGAGAGGCCTTACCAGCCCTGATATTGGCTAATTCCTTTTTTAAGTGCGCTACAGCATTATCCATATGCTCTTTTGCTGTGTCTATTATAAATTCAACTTCTTCGTTCATATTAAATAAATTTTTAATTTCGAATCAAAAAGTGGGCCTAAAAATTTAAATATCTACTTTGGTTCCTATGCTTTCACCGGATAATAATTTTAATAAATTACCTTTTTTATTCATGTCAAAAACAATAATTGGTAATTTATTTTCTTCACTTAAAGTAAAAGCAGTCATATCCATAACTTTTAACCCTTTGCTTAAAACGTCTTTGAAGGTTATGTTTTTAAATTTAGTGGCGTTATCATTTTTTTCAGGATCAGAATTATAAACTCCATCGACACGGGTGCCTTTTAGAATCACTTCTGCTCCAACTTCAATAGCTCTTAGCACAGCGGCTGTATCCGTTGTAAAATAAGGATTTCCGGTGCCTCCTCCAAAAATTACGACTCTTCCTTTTTCCAAATGTCGAACAGCGCGACGCTTGATAAAAGGTTCTGCAACCTGTTCCATTTTTATGGCCGTTAATAATCGTGTCTTAATACCTGCATCTTCAATGGCACTTTGTAAAGCAAGACCATTAATTACAGTTGCTAACATGCCCATATAGTCGGCTTGAACTCTATCTATACCATTACTTGCGCCTGCAATACCTCTAAAAATATTACCGCCACCTATTACAATAGCAACTTCGATTCCTCTATCAACGACATTCTTAATTTCCTGAGCGTATTCGGCTAATCTTTTTGGGTCAATTCCGTATTGGCGATCGCCCATTAAGGCTTCCCCACTTAGTTTCAATAGAATTCTTTTGTAGTGCATTTCTCTTTGAAAGTTTTACAAATATACAAAATTCAATAACAAAAAAACCCCGTCTTTAGACGAGGTTTTTATATTTTGAAAAGAGATATTTATGACCCTAAAGCAACTCTCTTAAAGTCTATTACTTTTACGTCTCCCAATGTATTAACATATTGAGCAACACTCTGTTTACTGTCTTTAATAAAATCCTGATTTATTAAAGTATTGTCTTTAAAGAATCTCTTTAATTTTCCTTTGGCGATATTATCTAGCATTGCTTCGGGTTTACCTTCTTGTCGCAATTGATCTTTAGCAATTTCAATTTCTTTCTCGATGATAGCTTGATCTACACCATTTTCGTCTAATGCAATCGGAGACATGGCAGCAGCTTGCATTGCGACATCTTTGGCGACAACATCTGCGCCAGCTTTAGCAGCTGATAAACCAACTAAGGTTGCAATTTTATTACCTGCATGTATATAAGCACCTACATATGGGGCTTCTATTCTATCAAAAGCACCAATTTCAATTTTTTCACCAATTACCCCGGTTTGCTCAATTAATTTTTCTGCAACTGTCATTCCGTTAAAATTAGCGGCTAAAAATTCATCTTTCGAAGAAGCGGAAAGTGCTACTTCTGCAAGTTGATTTGCTAAATTCACAAAACCATCATTTTTTGCTACAAAATCTGTTTCACAATTCAATGAAATTACAGCGCCAGCAGTAGCTTCCGTATTAACTTTTGCTATAACGGCACCTTCAGATGATTCTCTATCCGCTCTATTAGCGGCTACCTTTTGTCCTTTTTTACGTAATATTTCGATAGCTTTTTCGAAATTTCCTTCAGCTTCAACAAGTGCTTTTTTGCAATCCATCATGCCCGCACCAGTTGTTTTTCTCAATTTATTTACTTCTGCGGCTGTTATATTTGCCATTTTATTCTTATATTTTGGTTAAACGGTCTATTGTTTCTGTCAATTAAGATTATTAAAAACTAATTAAACAGTTCAACGATTAGATAATTTATTATTTACTTTCCTTAACTTTTTCGGCCGGTACTTCAGCTTTATCTTTAGGAGTTTCTTTAACTTCAGCTTTTGGAGCCTCTTTTACTTTTGCTTTAGGTGCTTCTTTAACATCTTTATCAGCAACAGCTTTATCTTTATCTGCTTTTCTTTCTGATAACCCTTCTGCGATAGCATCTGTAGCATATCCTAAAATTTTCTCAATAGATTTTGATGCATCATCATTAGATGGAATTACAAAATCAATTGGTCGAGGATCTGAATTAGTATCAACCATAGCAAAAATTGGAATATTCAATTTTTGAGCTTCAGCAATAGCAATGTCTTCCCGTTTTGTGTCGATCACAAATAACGCACCAGGTAATCGAGTCATATCTACTATAGAACCTAGGTTTTTTTCGAGTTTTGCTCTTTGACGTGTGATTTGTAATTTTTCCCTTTTTGATAAAGCATTAAAACTACCGTCTTGTTTCATTCTATCGATATGAGCCATTTTTTTAACAGCTTTACGGATGGTTACAAAATTGGTTAACATTCCTCCTGGCCACCTTTCGGTAATATAAGGCATGTTCACATTTTTTGCTTTATCTGCTACAATATCCTTCGCTTGCTTTTTTGTTGCCACAAAAAGAATTTTTCTCCCAGAGGCAGCTATTTTTTTAAGTGCATTTGAAGCATCATCTATTTTAGCAACAGTCTTATAAAGGTCTATAATATGAACTCCATTACGCTCGGTATAGATATACGGAGCCATATTCGGATTCCATTTTCTGGTGAGGTGTCCAAAGTGCACACCAGCATCTAATAATTCTTGAATTTCTATTTTTGCCATTTTGTTGTTAGTTTACGTTCCGTTGATTTAGCAATACATAAGTAGCATTTATTAATGGTCTTATCTATTTGGATGCTAAACTTATACGACAACAGGTTTATAATTAATAATATTTGATTAACGTTTAGAGAATTGATATTTCTTACGGGCTTTTTTCTGACCGAATTTTTTCCGTTCAACCATTCTAGGATCTCTAGTTAATAATCCCTCTGGTTTTAAAATCGCTTTATGCTCCTCATTAATAGCTACAAGAGCTCTTGTTATTGCCAAACGAATTGCTTCTGCCTGGCCAGTTACGCCACCGCCAAAAACATTGACAGTAATATCGAATGATTTTTCATTATTAGTTAATGCTAAAGGTTGCATTACTTTATATTGTAAATGTGGTGTAGTAAAGTAAGTCTTTAAATCTCTTTTATTGATTGTAATTTTTCCTTTACCGCTTGAGACATAAGCACGTGCTACGGCCGTTTTTCTTCTGCCTATTTTGTGTACTATTTCCATTATCTAAGATCGTTAAGGTTAATTGCTTTAGGGTTCTGAGCTTCTTGATTGTGCTCGTTTCCAGCATATACATATAAATTTCTAAATAAAGCACTACCTAATTTGTTTTTAGGCAACATTCCTTTTACTGCTTTTTCGATTAAACGAGTTGGATCTTTATGAAACATCTCTGAGACAGTAAGTGATCTTTGACCTCCAGGATAACCAGTATGACGGATATATGATCTATCTGTCCACTTTTTACCTGTTAATTTGATTTTTTCTGCGTTGATAACAACTACGTTATCACCACAGTCTACATGAGGTGTGTAGTTTGGTTTGTATTTACCTCTTATAAGCATTGCTACTTTAGAAGCGAAACGACCCAATGTTTGTCCGTCCGCATCAACTAATACCCACTCTTTATTAGTGGTAGCTTTATTAGCCGATACTGTTTTGTAACTTAATGTGTTCACACGATTAGTTTTTGTCTGTTAATAAATAATTTATATCCCTAAAAAGGGAGTGCAAATGTACAAACATTTATTTATATAACAAACAGCGTTTTAAGTATATTTTTTTAACTGAAATACGGTTCGTATTTTCAACCATTGCTCGTGAAGAAATTATCTTAATAAACTATGGTTTGTATAGTGTAGTCAATCAAATATGAGGTCTAGAAAAAGATAATGAGTTTTAAATTAAAGTTACAATGTATATAATAATTTTTAGTGCGCTTCCAACCAATTCTCTCCTATACCAACTTCAACATCTAATGGTACTTTTAGCATATAGGCGTTTTCCATTTCCTTTTTAATGATTGGTTTAATAACGTCTAGCTCTGCCTTATAGGCGTCAAAAACCAATTCATCATGAACTTGCAATAGCATCTTAGATTTAAAATTTTCTTTTTCAAATCGTTTATAAATATTAATCATGGCAAGTTTAATAATATCTGCAGCACTCCCTTGAATAGGCGCATTTACAGCATTGCGCTCCGCAGCACCACGCACAACTGCATTCCTCGAATTTATATCTTTTAAATACCGCCTTCTATTTAAGACAGTCTCTACATAGCCATTTTCCCGGGCAAAATGGATTTGATTGTCAATATAGGTTCTTAATTTGGGATAGGTTTTATAGTAGGTATCTATTAAATCTTTAGCTTCACTTCGTGACAGGGTTGTTTGATTGCTTAACCCAAATGCTGACACACCATAAATAATACCAAAATTTACTGTTTTGGCGTTTCCACGTTGTTCTCGAGTGACCTCATTTAACGGGATCCCAAAAACCTTAGCAGCTGTTGATGCATGTATATCCTCATGATTAAGAAAAGCTTTGATCATATTTTCCTCATCGCTTAAAGCCGCAATGATGCGTAATTCTATTTGAGAATAATCTGCCGATAACAGCACATAATCATCATTTCTAGGTATAAAGGCCTTGCGGACTTCCCTCCCGCGTTCTGTACGGATAGGTATGTTCTGTAAATTAGGGTTATTAGAGCTTAATCTACCCGTTGACGCCACAGTTTGTGAATAGACAGTATGTATTCTGCCTGTCTTTGGATTTACCTCATTAGGAAGCGCTTCCACATAGGTGCTCTGCAGCTTTTTATACTGACGCCATTCCAATATATCTCTAATAATTTGATGATCTTTTGCTAAATATGACAAAACATCTTCTGCTGTTGAATATTGACCGGTTTTGGTTTTTTTTGGCTTATCGATCAATTTTAATTTATCGAATAAAATGGGGCCTAATTGTTTTGGTGAAGACAAGT